>JARRNI010000006.1:0-20666 GCA_037385125.1 Pseudolabrys sp. | reverse complement strand
GACAGTCCGGTGCCGCGCTTGTCGAACATGATCACGCGCACCGACTCGGCCAGTCGCGTCAGCCAGCGCGCCATGCCCGGCTCCTCCCACCAGTTGTCGAGGTGAGAGATGAAGCCCGGAAAGAAGACGAGGTCGACCGGGCCCTGGCCGAATACCCGGTAGGCGACGTGGACGTCGCCGCTCTTGGCGTAGCGGATTTCGCTCTTGGCGTACTGGCTGTCGGAGACCATTACGGCACCCCTTGCGTCCGATATTTGTGCCTTTCACGCGCGCCAGCCGGCAAGCGAAGACCCACGCGCCCTCCCTGCGTCGCGATGGCGCGCCCGGGCCGCTACGGCCGGTCAGCCGACCTGTCTATTGTGAACCCAATGTGACCGCGCTGGCCACCCTTCCCTGCCGTTTCCGGCCCGGATTAATGCTCCCTACCCCGCGACGCCATGAACCGGGGCGGCGGCTTGTGAGTTACCCCAATGAGTTCTACAAGATCGCCTTGATTAGACGTTTCACGCGCAGTCGGGGCGACTGACCGTTACAATTTCAGCCGGATTGCGCCCTTTTCCGAAGGAGAGTGCCAACCATGTCCGTCCGCGTCGCTATCAACGGGTTCGGCCGCATCGGCCGCAACGTCCTGCGCGCCATCGCCGAGGCCAAGCGCAGCGACATCGAAGTGGTCGCCGTCAACGACCTGGCCCCGGTCGAAACCAACGCCCACCTCTTGCGCTTCGACAGCGTGCACGGCCGCTTCCCGGGCGAGGTCACCGTCAAGGGCGACACCATCAGTCTCGGCAACGGCGCTATCAAGGTGCTGGCCGAGCGCGACCCGTCCAAGCTGCCGTGGAAGGAGTTCGGCGTCGACATCGCCATGGAATGCACCGGTATCTTCACCGCCAAGGAGAAGGCCAAGGTGCATCTCGAGGCCGGCGCCAAGCGCGTGCTGGTCTCGGCGCCTTCCGACGGCGCCGACCTCACCGTGGTCTACGGTGTCAACCACGACAAGCTGACGAAAGATCATCAGGTGGTCTCCAACGCCTCCTGCACCACCAATTGCCTGGCGCCGGTCGCCAAGGTGCTCAACGACGCCATCGGCATCGAAAAGGGCTTCATGACCACGGTGCACGCCTATACCAACGACCAGCACGTGCTCGACCAGGTGCACAAGGACCTGCACCGCGCGCGCGCCGCCGCTATGTCGCTGATCCCGACCCACACCGGTGCCGCCAAGGCGGTCGGGCTGGTGCTGCCGGAGCTGAAGGGCAAGCTCGACGGCGTCGCCATCCGCGCGCCAGTGCCGAACGTTTCGGTGGTCGATCTCAAATTCGTCGCCAAGAAATCGATCGACACGGAAGAGGTCAACGGTGCCATCAAGCGCGCCGCCGAGCAGCAGCTCAAGGGTGTCCTCGGCTACACGACCGCGCCCAACGTCTCGATCGACTTCAACCACGACAACCATTCCTCGGTCTTCGACATGGGCGGGACCAAGGTGATGGACGGCACGCTGGTGCGCGTGATGAGCTGGTACGACAACGAATGGGGCTTCTCCAACCGCATGGCCGACACCGCCGTCGCGATGGGGAAATTGATTTAACTTCGCGCGTCCCGGATGGGTGCAGCGCGTTAGCGGTGCACCGCTGATCCGGGACCCCGGTTTCTTGAAGCTGGGTCTCCGGTCTGCAGCGCATCACTGACGTGCTGCGCTGCGCCGGGACAAGAGACCTCCCAAATGGCAAACTTCCGCACCCTCGACCATATCGACGTGAAGGGAAAGCGCGTGCTGATGCGCGTGGACCTCAACGTGCCGGTGGAGAACGGCGTCGTCACCGACGCCACGCGCATCGAGCGCGCCGCCCCCGCCATCACCGAGATCGCCGACGCCGGCGGCAAGGTGATCCTGCTTTCCCATTTCGGCCGCCCCAAGGGCCAGCGCGATCCCAAGTACTCGCTCAAGCCGGTGGCCGCGGAAGTCGCCCATGTCATCAAGCGGCCGGTGAAATTCGTCGACGACTGCGTCGGCGAGACGGCGGAAAAAGCCGTCGCCGCCATGAAGCCGGGCGATATCGTCTGCCTGGAGAATACCCGCTTCTATCCGGGCGAGGAAGAGAACGACCCCGAATTCGTGCGCCAGCTCGCCAAGCTGGGCGACCTCTGGGTCAACGACGCCTTCTCCGCCGCGCACCGCGCGCACGCTTCCACCGAGGGCCTCGGGCACGTGCTGCCGGCCTATGCCGGGCGCACGATGCAGGAGGAGCTCGACGCGCTGGCTAAGGCGCTCGATCACCCCAGCCATCCGGTGGCGGCCATCGTCGGCGGCGCCAAGATCTCGACCAAGCTCGACCTGCTCGCCAATCTTTTGCAGAAGGTCGACTCGCTGATCATCGGCGGCGCCATGGCCAATACCTTCCTGCTGGAGCAGGGCAAGCCGGTGGGCAAGTCGCTGGTCGAAAAGGACCTCGTCGACACCGCCCGCAAGATCATGGACGAGGCCAAGGCCGCCAAACGCGAGATCGTGCTGCCGGTCGACGTGGTGGTGGCCCAGGAGTTCAAGGCCAACGCCCCCTCGCGCGTGCTCGACACCGACAAGGTGGACGGTGACGGCATGATCCTCGACATCGGGCCGAAGAGCATCGAGCAGGTCTGCTCGGTGCTGGCGCGTTCGAAGACGCTGGTGTGGAACGGCCCGTTCGGCGCCTTCGAGATGGAGCCGTTCGACAACGGCACCGTCGAGGTGGCCGAAGCGGCGGCGGAACTCACGGGCAACGGCGAGCTTGTCTCGGTAGCGGGCGGAGGCGACACGGTGGCGGCGCTCAATACCGCCGGCGTCATCGACCGGCTCACTTACGTCTCGACCGCCGGCGGCGCCTTCCTGGAATGGCTGGAAGGCAAGGCCTTGCCGGGGGTCGAGGTGCTTAGGGTAAAATAGTTTCGGCTGTCATGCCCCGCGAATGCGGGGCATCCAGTAACCGCCGACAAGGCAGTTGGAGATGCGGGGGCTACTGGATCGTCCGCTTTCGCGGGCGATGACGGCGCGCAGAGGATGGAGAGGGAACCATGAATCTCGAGGAACTGAACAGAGTGGCGCTGGGCATGGTAGCGTCCGGCAAGGGGATTCTCGCGGCCGACGAATCCACCGGCACCATAAAGAAGCGCTTCGACGCCATCGGCGTGCAATCGACCGAGGATACTCGCCGCGACTACCGTGAGCTGCTGTTTCGCTCGGCGGAAGGCATGAAGCATATCTCGGGCGTCATCCTCTACGACGAGACCATCCGCCAGAAGGCCAAGGACGGCACGCCGCTGGTCAAGCTGATCGAGCAGGCCGGCGCCATCCCCGGCATCAAGGTGGACAAGGGCGCCAAGCCGATGGCGCTCGCCCCGCACGAGACCATCACCGAGGGCCTCGACGGCTTGCGCGAGCGGCTGATCGAATACCGCGGCCTCGGCGCCAGGTTCGCCAAGTGGCGCGCGGTCATCGACATCGGCAAGGGCTTTCCCACGCGCAACTGCATCCATGCCAATGCGCACGCGCTGGCGCGCTATGCCGCCCTCTGCCAGGAGGAAGGCATCGTGCCCATCGTCGAGCCGGAAGTACTGATGGACGGCGACCACGATATCGACCGCTGCTTCATCATCACCGAGCGCGTGCTGCGCAACGTGTTCAACGAGTTGTTCGAGGCCCATGTCATGATGGAAGGCATGGTGCTCAAGCCCAACATGGTGATCGCCGGCAAGAAGAGCGCCAAACAGGTAAGCGTCGACGAAGTGGCCGAGAAGACGGTCACCGTGCTCAAGCTCTGCGTGCCGGCGGCGCTGCCCGGCATCGCCTTCCTCTCCGGCGGCCAGTCGGATGAGGAGGCCACCGCGCATCTCGACGCCATGAACAAGATCGGCAACCTGCCCTGGGCGCTCACCTTCTCCTACGGCCGCGCCTTGCAGGCGGCGCCGCAGAAGGCGTGGAGCGGCAAGGACGAGAACGTCGCCGCCGCCCAGCGCGCCTTCGCCCACCGCGCCCAGATGAACGGCCTCGCCGCGCTCGGCCAGTGGAAGGCCGACATGGAGAAGAAGGCGGCCTGAGCTTCAGCGTGCGGCCCTCATCTCCCCTCCCCCGCGCGCGCAAGCGCGTGGCAGGGAGGGCAAACGTGCTGCGGCGCCCGCCTTATTCACGCCCCGCGCCGCGCGTATTAGGAATCCGCAACAAATGACACCAAAATGGGCCCGAACGTCCTCGCCGCGGGCCCACGTAACGCGTTGATTGAAGCCTTTGGCCCAGACGGATATACAGGCAAACCTGCAAACGAAAATCCCCGCGCAAGCCGCGGCCGCCGCGCCCGCGCGCGCCACCGACACAGCCATCTACGCGGTCATCTTCGCCACCGCCGTGCTCCTGTGGTGGCTCGCGCGCAATCAGTCCACGCTGCTGCCGGCTTGGGCGCCGTGGGATTTCTCCTTCGTCGAGTTCCTCTCCGGCTGGCTCGCCGTGTTCTGGTATGTGCGCGGGCTGGCGCGCACCCCCGCCAACGCGCTGCCCTCGCGCGCCCGCCAGGTCGCCTTCTTCGCCGGCGTGCTGATCGTGTACGCGGTGCTGGAGACGCACTACGAATATCTCGCCGAGCATCAGTTTTTCTTCAACCGCATCCAGCACGTGGTCATGCACCATGTCGGCCCGTTCCTGCTGGCGCTTTCCTGGCCGGGTGACACGCTGATGCGCGGCATGCCGGCATGGGCGCGCCGCGTCGTCACCCATCCGGCCATCACCCGCCCGGTCTACGTGCTGCAGCAGCCGGCGCTGGCCGCGGTGCTGTTTTCCGGCTCGTTCTTCTTCTGGCTGATCCCGCCGGTGCATTTCCGCGCCATGATCGACCCCGACCTGTTCGCGCTGATGAACTGGACCATGGTGGCCGACGGCATCCTGTTCTGGTGCCTGGTGCTCGACCCGCGCCCGAAGCCGCCAGCGCGCGCCGGCTTCGGCACCCGCGCGGCGCTGTCGATGCTGGTGATGTTTCCGCAGATCATCGGCGGCGCTTTGATCAGCTTTAGTCCGCGGGATCTCTACCCCTTCTACGACCTGTGCGGCCGCATCTATCCAGACCTGGGGGCGGACTATGATCAGGTCATCGGCGGCCTGATCACCTGGATTCCGCCGGCCATGATGAGTGTGCTGGCGTTGGTTCTGGTTCTCAACGTGCTGCGGCTCTCCGAAGAAAGGAGCATCGAGGATGACCCCGACGAAGACGACACCCGCCCCATCATCGATGCCAGCCAATGGACGGGCGGCTAGCGCTGTGCTGCTCGCGCTCGCGCTGAGCGCGCCCGCTTTCGCCGCCCCCAAGGGCGTGACCGTCGAGAAGCCCTGGATCAGGCTGATCATCAAGGCGCGCCCGGCCGCCGGCTATTTCACGCTGCGCAACGGCGGCGACAAGCCGGTCACGCTGGTGGGCGCCCAGGCCAAAGCCTGCGGCATGACCATGCTGCACCAGTCCAAGCAGGTGAACGGCGTCGCCAAGATGGTGCACATAAAGAGCGTGACGGTGAAGCCGCACGGCACGCTCAAATTCGAGCCCGGCAGCTATCACATCATGTGCATGAAGCCACAGATGGCGCGCGGCGATAGCGTGCCGGTGACGCTGAAATTCGCCGACGGCGACACGCTGACCGCGCAGTTTCCAGTCAAGGGCCCGGGCGGGAAGTAGCAGCCTCTCCTCACCTCCCCCTGGAACGGGGAGGGCAAGAGAGCGCACGGCGCGGGCCGCCTACAGCATCCCCCACAGCCGCTGCCACCAACTGCCGGAGCCGGCGCCCGCCACCATCTGGCGCAGGTCGTCGGTCAAGGGCGCGAGCTTGGTGCTCTGCTTCGCCAGCCCCGTGAACAGAAGCTTGATGTCGCCCGCGCGGTTAAACACATAGACCGCCGCGCCGTGCGTCACCACGTAAGGATGGCCCGGGCTCGCCGGCGTCACCGAATAGGCCACGCGGTAGCGCTTGGCCAGCGTCTGCAGCTGGTCGGGCGTGCCGCGCAGGCCCACCACCTGCGGCGCAAAGGACCCGGTATATTTCTTCAGCACCGGCAGCGTGTCGCGGTTGGGATCGACCGTGACGAACAGCACGCGCACCTCGTTCGCCTCCTTGCCCATCGTCCTGAGCATGTCGGTGAGGTTGAGCAGCGTGGTCGGGCACACGTCCGGACAGAAGGTGTAGCCGAAATACAAAAGCACGATCTTGCCCTTGTAATCGGCCGCCGTGACGGTCTTGCCGTCGCTTGCCCGCTTCATGGTGAACTTGAGCGCCGGCAGCGTGCCGCTCATGTCGGTGGCGTGCCACGCCCGCGCCGGGGGGCCGGCCACGAGAGCGATGGCGATCACCGCTGCCGCGAGCGCCGCTCGGGCGGACAACGAAAACCTTGGAAAAAGACGCATGCGCATGGCGCTATCCCAATATGCGACGGCGCCCCCCGGTCAAGCGGCAATGGGCGTTTCGACTGTGTTGATTGTGAGACAGAGCGTCGCGCCTTTTCACATCGTTAAAAGGGGTTGTGGGCCTTGGCCGCGCCGTCATCAAAAACCCGTGTCGAGCCCCGGCGCGGAGACCGTGCGGTGTAGCCAAGGCGGCGATTTCTGAGTAGTGGATGGCCCCGCCGCAAATCCCCGCATTTCATCCGAGCATAGGACACGAACCGTGATCGACCTCTACACCTGGACCACGCCTAACGGCCGCAAGGTTTCCATCGCGCTGGAAGAGCTCGGCCTGCCCTACACCGTTCATCCGGTCGACATTTCCAAGGACGAGCAGTTCAATCCGGACTTCCTCAAGATCGCCCCCAACAATCGGATCCCGGCCATCGTCGACCGCGACAACGGCATGTCGCTCATGGAGTCCGGCGCCATCCTGATCTATCTCGCCGACAAGACCGGTAAGCTGATGCCGAAGGAAGGCGAGCCACACTACCGCGTGATCGAATGGCTGATGTGGCAGATGGGCGGCCCCGGCCCCATGCTCGGCCAGATCCACCATTTCGTGAAGTACAATCCCGGCAAGGCGCCTTATGCCGAGGAGCGTTATCTCAAGGAAGGCAATCGGCTCTACAAGGTGCTCAACACGCGGCTGGAAGGCCGCGAGTTCGTCGCCGGCGACTATTCGATCGCCGACATCGCGATCTGGCCGTGGATCTCGCGCTTCGAGTGGCAGACCATCGACATGAAGCAGTATCCCAACGTCAAGCGCTGGTACGAGACGATCGCCAAGCGCCCGGCGGTGCGGAAGGGCTATGGCGTGCCGAAGGACATGGGACCGATCCCGATGCCGTGAGGCGGCGCGACAACATCGGCTGTCGTCCCCACTGGATCCCCTCCTTGCGCGCGTGGGCGCTACCATAAGGTCCATGTCCCGGATCAGCGGTGCATCATTTCGCGCTACGCGCTCATGCTGCACCGCATCCGGGACGCGCAATTCGCCTATGTTGGCGCTGATGCGATTGCGCGGGGGAACAACCACCGTGGTGCACAGCGCTTTCACCTTGCCAATCTTCCGCCCGATTGCGCTACCATGCGAAAACCATGGCACCGCGACCGAAAAAGGCGGACCCGCGCCCGGCCCCGCGCCTCTATCTGGTGACGCCGCGGCTTGCCTACACGGCCGCCTTCGCCCCCGAGCTTGTTGCGGCGCTCGCTGCCGGCGACGTCGCCGCCGTGCTGCTGCGCCTGGCCGACGCCGACGAGCGCAGCCTGATCAACCGCGCCAAGGCGCTTTGCCCCACCGCGCAGGGCGCAGGCGCAGCGTTGATCCTCGACGGCCATGCCGATCTGGTGGCGCGCGCAGGGTGCGACGGCGCCCATCTCACCGGCCTTGCCGCCTTCACCGAGGCGCTCGAAATGCTCAAGCCGGAACGCATCGCAGGCGCCGGCGGGCTTGCCAGCCGCCACGACGCCATGCTGGCCGCCGAGGCCGGCGCCGACTACGTCATGTTCGGTGAGCCGGACGAAGCGGGAAACCGTCCCGCCTTTGCGGCGGTGGAAGAGCGCGTCGCCTGGTGGGCGGAGGTGTTCGAGGTGCCTTGCGTCGGCTATGCCGCGGCGCTCGAAGAAGTGGCGCCGCTCGCCGCGGCCGGCGCCGATTTCGTCGCGCTGGGCGACTGGCTGTGGCGCGAGCCGCAGGCCGCCGTGGCCGCGGCCGCCGAAGCGCTCGCGCTGACGGAGCCGGCGTCATGACCCGCGCGCGGCTCACGGCGGTTGCCGCGCTGGCCGCGCTGGCGCTCGCCGCGCCCGCCCTGGCGCAGCCGGCCAAGAAGGCCCCGCTGCCGCCGGCGCCGCCCGCCGCGGCCACGACGCAGACCGACGGCGACGTCGACCTCGCCTATGGCGCCTTCCAGCGCGGCCGTTACCTGACCGCGCTGCGCTACGCCGAAGAGCGCGCCAAGCACAACGACGCCGCGGCCATGACGCTGATCGGCATCATCTATGCCGACGGCCGGCTCGGCGTCGGGCGCGACGACGCCAAGGCCGCACAGTGGTTCGAGCGCGCCGCCAAGCACGGCGACCGTAACGCCATGTTCGAACTGGCCATGTTCGCCTTCGAAGGGCGAAACGGTCCGCGCGATATCGGCAAGGCCGCGAAATACCTCAGCGAAGCCGCCGAGCTTGGCCATCCGCTGGCGGAATACGATCTCGGCCTGCTCTACCTGGAGGGCCGCGAGTTCCCGCAAGACGCCAAGCGCGCCGCCGAGCTGTTGCGCAAGTCCGCCGCCGCCGGTAATGCGCTGGCGCAATACGCGCTCGCCACCTTGTACCTGCAGGGCCGCGGCGTGCCGAAGGACGAGGGCGCGGCCATGCAGCTCATGGGCCTCGCCTCGGTCGCCGGCAATCTCAAGGCCATGGTCCAGTACGCCGTCGCCCAGTTCAACGGCACCGGCGTGCCGAAGAACGAGGCCGCCGCCGCCCAGTTGTTCCTGAAGGCGGCGCACCGCGGCAGCCCGGCGGCGGCGGACCGGCTGTCGCGCATCCTGATGGCCGGGCGCGGCCTGCCGGCCGACCCGACCGCGGCGATCAAGTGGCACATCATCGCGCTCGCCGGCGGCGTCAGCGATCCCGACCTCGACGTCTTCAAGTCCAAACAGCCGAAGAGCGTGCAGGCCGCCGCCGAGAAGGCCGCCAAGAAGTGGCTGGCGACGGCCGCGCCGCAGCGGTCATAAGACTGACTCACGCCCTTGACGCCGGAGCGCTGCGCGGGCAGATCGCACGCGCAATGCTCCACTCCGCCCTCCTCAACGTCATGATCGCCGCCGCCCGCAAGGCCGGGCGCGCACTCAAGCGCGACTTCGGCGAGGTCGAGCACCTGCAGGTCTCGCTCAAGGGACCGGCCAATTTCGTCTCGGCCGCCGACCGCCGCGCCGAGGAGACGCTCTATGCCGAGCTCGCCAAGGCGCGCCCCGGCTATGGCTTCCTCGGCGAGGAAGGCGGAACCCGCGAAGGCGCCGACAAGACCCACCGCTGGATCGTCGATCCGCTCGACGGCACCACCAATTTCCTGCACGGCATTCCCCAGTTCGCCATTTCTATTGCGCTCGAGCGCGGCGGCGCCGTGGTCGCCGGCCTGGTCTACAATCCAGCCAGCGAGGAGATGTTCATCGCCGAGAAGGGCAAGGGCGCCTTCCTCAACGACCAGCGCATCCGCGTGGCCGCCCGCAAGCGGCTGGCCGACGCGATGATCGCCTGCGACCTGCCCCATATCGGCCGCGGCGACCACGCGCTGGCGACGCGCGAGACCAGCTACATGCAGGAGCGGGTGGCCGGCCTGCGCCGCTTCGGCGCCGCGGCCCTCGATCTCGCCTGGGTGGCGGCCGGTCGGCTCGACGGCTACTGGGAGCGCAACATCAACCCCTGGGATATGGCGGCGGGACTGATCCTGGTGCGGGAGGCCGGCGGCTACGCCTCCGACTGCGACGGCGGCGACGAGATGATGGCCAAGGGCGACATCGCGGTCGGCAACGAGGCCATCCACCGCGAAATCCTGCGGGCGCTCAAGGAGGCGGGCAAGACACCGCCTTGATCCGGGCGGCCAGGGCCCACCACGCGGATGGCCGGTTTCTACCGCAATTTGAACTCATTCCGCCGCTTTACCCTGTTCGAGAATCCGGCAGGTTTGCTTTTTCTTTGTCACAGGGTCTGTGCCATATTGCGGGGCAGACTCAAACTCGGCGTTAACCCATAGCCCATGGCCAAAGATATCGATCCGCTCAAGCTCTCCAGCCCCCGCATCTTCCTGTTCCGGATGCTGGTTTTCGTCGTGCTCGGCGGGCTGATCGCCTTCCTGTTGCACAAGCAGATCGTAACCGCCTACCTGGCCAATCCCGGCCTCAACACGTTGATCGTCGCGGTGCTGGTGATCGGCATCATCCTGGCGCTGCGCCAGGTGATCCGGCTCTATCCCGAGATCGCCTGGGTGAACAATTTCCGCCTGGCCGATCCCGGCCTCGCCATGGAGCGCCAGCCCAAGCTGCTGGCGCCGATGGCGGCGATCCTCGGCTCTCGCGTCGGCCGCATGGCGATCTCGGCGCAGATGATGCGCGGCATTCTCGACTCCATTGCGACCCGCCTCGATGAGGCGCGCGATATCTCGCGATACATGACCGGCCTCCTGGTCTTCCTCGGCCTGCTCGGCACCTTCTGGGGTCTGATCGAGACCGTGAGCTCGGTCGGCAACGTGATCCAGGGACTGAAGGCGACCGGGGACGCCGGCTCCATGTTCGACTCGCTGCGCGAAGGCCTCGCCGCCCCGCTCGGCGGCATGGGCATTTCGTTCTCGTCCTCGCTGTTCGGTCTGGCCGGCTCGCTGGTGCTCGGCTTCCTCGACCTGCAATCGAGCCAGGCGCAGAACCGCTTCTACACCGAGTTGGAGGACTGGCTGTCCACCGCCGTCTACGACCAGGGCCCCGAAACGATGGCCGCCACCGGCGGCGGCGGTGTCGGCGAGGTGCGTAGCGCCATGGAGCACCTGCGCGAAGCGGTCGAGGAGGCCGGCGGCTCGAAGGCCGCCTCCGCTGCCATGTCGAACCTGGCGGAGGCCATCCAGGGCCTGGTGCACCATATGCGCACCGAGCAGCAGATGATCCGCGACTGGGTCGACAGCCAAGCCGAGCAGCAGCGCGAGATCAAGCGCCTCTTGGAGATCATGGTGCGCGAGAACGTGAACCGCTAGCACCACGCCGCGCTCCGCTCATTCCCGCGCAAGCAGGAATCCAGGAGCGACACGGCAAACCCGCGCTGGGTCCCCGCTTTTGCGGGGACGAGCGGAAAGGACAGTGAATGGCCCTTGCACGCACACGCCGCGGCGAAAGCGGCATGAACTATTGGCCGGGCTTCGTCGACGCGCTGTCGACGCTGATCCTCGGCATCATCTTCCTGCTCACCGTGTTCGTGGTGGTGCAGTTCTATCTGCAGCAGGAAGTGCAGGGCAAGGACACCGCGCTGCAACGGCTCAACGCGCAGATCGCCCAGCTCACAGACCTCTTGTCGATGGCCAAGACCAGCAAGGCCGACCTGCAGAACCAGCTTGTCGAGCTGCAAGCGACGCTCTCCACCACCAAGGACGAGCGCGACAAGTACAAGGGCATCGCCGAGGGCGAGAACGCCGGCGCGGCGCAAGCGCAGGGCAAGATCGGCGCGCTGACCGGCCAGTTGCAGAACCAGAAGAAGATTTCCGCGCGCGCGCTGGCGCAAGTCGAAGTGCTCAATCAGCAGATCGCCGCGATGCGCCGCCAGCTCGCCGCCATCGAAACCGCGCTCAACGCGTCCGAACAAAAGAACAAGCAGCAACAAACCAAAATCACCGATCTCGGCCAGCGGCTCAACCTGGCGCTGGCGCACAAGGTGCAGGAGCTGACCAAGTACCGTTCCAACTTCTTCGGCGAGCTGCGCAAGATTCTCGGCAACCGGCCCGACATGCGCATCGTCGGCGACCGTTTCGTGCTGCAGTCGGAAGTGTTCTTCGACACCGGCAGCGCCCAGTTGAAGCCCGAAGGCCAAGCCGAGCTCGACAAGGTGGCGAGCGCGCTGACCGGCCTCGAGCAGCAGATCCCGGCCAAGATTCCGTGGGTGCTGCGCGTCGACGGCCACACCGACAAGCGCCCGATCGCGCCCGGCGGCCGCTTCCAGTCGAACTGGGAGCTCTCCGCCGCGCGCGCCATCTCGGTGGTGAAATATCTTATCGCCAAGGGCGTCAAGCCGCAGCGGCTGGTGGCCGCCGGCTTCGGCGAATACGACCCGATCGATCCGCGCGACACGCCGGAGGCCTACAGCAAGAACCGCCGCATCGAGTTCAAGCTGACGGAGCGGTAGGATAAGCGCGGGCGCACACACAGGCTGTCATCGCCCGCGAAAGCGGGCGATCCAGTATTCACAGAACCCTCAGCGATTACTGGATGCCCTGCATTCGCGGGGCATGACATGCGGTATTGGGCTTCGATATTGGAGACCGCTCACCGAGCGGTAGGCAAATTAATGTCCGTCTATGTCGACGACGCGATCTGGGACTGGCGGGGCCGCAAATGGTGTCACCTGCTCGCCGACGATGTCGACGAGTTGCACCGCTTCGCCGTCAGCCTCGGCCTCAACCGCGCCTCCTATCAGGGGCCGCCCAAGACCTCCTGTCCGCACTACGACCTGACCTCTTACGAGCGCCGCCGCGCGCTTCGCTACGGCGCGATCGCCTGCGACCGCGCGGCGATCGTGGCCGTCTTCCGTCAGGTGCGGGAACGGCCGCGGCGTGCAAGCTGAGGGAGGCAAGAAGCGAAGCCGAAAAATTGGCTGTCATCGCCCGCGCAAGCGGGCGATCCAGTATCCACAGCACTTTCAGTGATTACTGGATGCCCCGCCTTCGCAGGGCATGACACCCAGCGGATGGCCGCACTACACTTACCCGCATCAAATGACCGGATCTTCCCCCACCCTCCGCCCCTACACCGCCGCCGACGAGGATGCGGCGATCGAGCTGTGGCGGCGCACCTGGACGCTGCACTTTCCGCACATCGACTTCGACGCGCGCACGCCGTGGTGGCGCGAGCGCTGGCGCAAGGAGGTGGCGCCGACGGCGCGGATCGTGCTGGCCGAGCGCAGTGGCGCGCTCATCGGCTTCGTCACCATCGATCCAAAAACCGGCTATCTCGACCAGATCGTGGTGGCGCCCGAACATTGGGGCGCTAGCGTCGCGGGCGCACTGCTTAACGAGGCCAAGCGGATCTCGCCCGGGCGCATCGAGTTGATGGTCAACAAGGACAACATCCGCGCCATCCGCTTCTACGAGAAGCACGGCTTCTTCTTCGCGCGCGAAGGCAACAACCCAGTGTCGGGCCGGCCGGTCAACTGGATGCGCTGGCGGTCCCAATCCGCCTCATCTTAAAGAGAAGCACAGCCGCTTGCGGCGAACCCCAGAAAGTGATGCCTCTCCCACCGCACGTTTGGCTGCCGGTCGGCGCCAGCCCGAGCGATCCGCCTCATCCGCCCGTCGGGCGGTGTCGGTGCCGGCCGGGGCCCGTCAATGGCACCACCAAAGATTATTGGAGCCATAATAGGGGCACGGCCTGGAGTACCGGTACCAGTTCTGTCGAGGCGGTTGGTAGCTATAACTCCCCTGATAGCTCTCCGGCTGATAGGCGTAGGCGTCGTAAGAGGACGGGACACGCCAACCGTAGACGGAGCGCCGATGGTACCGGTACGGGCGGTAAGCGTGATGATAGTTGCGCCCGCGCTAGCCATGCCAGTCAGCCACCAGCGTCGCGGAGGTCTTGCCGGCGGCGGGTTGTGTCGGCGCGATGGGGGCGGCCTGCGCCACGCCGGCAGGGACGGCCAATGCAGCGGCGACGATGGCCGCGGCGAACATCATTGATTTCGGTGTCATGTCACGCTCCTGCGGATCGATTGGAACCTTCCACGAAAGTCCGGCTTCGCCCTCAACGCGCCAACCCTCGCTTCGGATCGATCACGAATCGTTGCTCAGCCAATCAAAAGCGCGGCGGTTCGCAGACACCTGCGCCTCTCTACCTGAGCGTGTTCCTGAAACCGTGAAGCACCTGCTGCATGGTGCGGCCGCCTACCCGGGGCCTTACAAGAATACGGGCGATGGCGTATGTCCGCGCGTGCTGTTTGACACTCAAATCTGTAAGGCCCGGAAGGGATCGCACTCTAATTCGAAGGCCGTACCGCTTCCGCAAGCGGCAGCAGCCGCGAATCCTCGAGGGCCGCGAGACGGTGGCCGAGCCCGGCCAGATAGCCCGCGTTCGAATTAAAGGCGACGAACGATTGCGGGCTGCTTTGACGGACGAGCAAGGCCATGTCCCAGCGTTCGTCTGCAGGGCCGATCAGAAAAGCGCCGCCGTTGCCGAGAAACAGAAGCTCTCCGCCGCTTTCCTCCAAGTAAGGCAGGGTTGATCGATATATCGTTGGAATGCCTCTGCGCCGCTGATCGGCTTCGGCGGCAAGAGCGCGGGCGCAAGCGAATAGTCGGCGATCGCACGAAACCTCAGCAAGTTGAGCATGACGACGCTGCCGTTCCGCACGCCATGAAAGCGCGGCCGGCCTCAAGGGTCGGCTCAAGATAATGATGCATTGAAAGTCGCCCCTCGCTTCGCGCGCCGCGCCGTCTTTTAGGCTCAGGCAAAGGCCGCGGAGACGACCGCCGGCGGCGACTGGAAGTCGTGTCGCCTCACGCCCCCGCCACCGCCTCCGCCTTGGCGGCGTCGAAGGCCTTCGAATCAACCTTAAGATAGGCGAGCTTCTCTTCCGCGATCACCACCGCTTCCGCCACGCCCGGCACCTGGCGCAGCCGCGCGGCGAGGCTCTCGGCGTCGCCCGCTTTGCCGTCGGCGATCGGCACCAGCCGCGTGGTGAGATAGCTCGGCTGCGCCATGGTCACCGCCGCAATGAGCCAGGCGAGGGCCAACGCGAAGGTCAGGATGAACACCGCATCGACGCCGCCGTGCTGGTGCGCCCAGCCGCCCACCACGCCGCCGACGAAAATGCCGAGGAACTGCGAGCTCGAATAGATGCCGGTCGCCGTGCCCTTGGCATCGGGCGGCGCCGCCTTGGTGATCAACGAAGGCAGGCTCGCTTCCATGATGTTGAAGGCGGAGAAGAACACCACCAGCGCCGCCAGCAGCACGAACAGGTTGCCGCCGCCGAAATAGAGCATGGCCTGGCTCGCGGCGAGCGCTGCCACGCCGGCGACGAATACGCCCTTCATGCGCCGATGCTTCTCCGCCACGATGATCGCCGGCACCATCACGGCGACCGACACAATCAACACCGGCAACCAGACGATCCACTGATAATGCTCGGTGACGTCGAGCGTGCCGCGCAGCAGCGCCGGCACCACCAGGAAGCTGGCGGTCAGCATAGCGTGTAGCGAGAAGATGCCGAAGTCGAGCCGCAGGAGCTCGGCATTGCGCAGCACCTGGCCGATCATGCCCGGTACCGTCTCGGCGTCGCGATGTACGCGTACGCGGCGCGGGCTCGGCACGACAAATTGGGTGATGGCGATGCCGACCAGCGCCAACCCCACCATCAGCCAGAAGATGCCGGACACGCCGATGAAGCTCGCCACGATCGGCCCCGCGATCAGCGCCACCCTGACGGAGGCGCCGATGGTGATGCCGACCATGGCCATGGCCTTGGTGCGATTCTCTTCCGCGGTGAGGTCAGCCACCAGCGCCAGGATCACCGAGCCGACGGCGCCGGCGCCCTGCAGCACCCGGCCGATGATGACGCCGCCGATCGAGGTGGACATGGCCGCCACCGCGCTGCCGATCGCGAACAGCAAGAGCCCCAGCACGATCATCACCTTGCGCCCGACCCGGTCCGACAACAGGCCGAAGGGAATCTGCAGCAGGCCCTGGCTCAGCCCGTAGATGCCGAGCGCCTCGCCGATCAGGTAGGGGGTGGCGCCGGAAAGCCCGCGGGCATAGGCCGCGAACACCGGATAGATCATGAACAGGCCGAGCAGCCTGACCGAGAACACTGCCGCGAGCGACCAGGCAGCGCGGAATTCCTGTTTTTGCATCGCATTTTTCCCGCGTCGCCCTTGGGTTCCGACAATGCCCCGCCGGCTCGCCCGCGGTCAAATGCGACCGCTTGCCGCTTCCGACCGGCTCCTGTATAGAGCCGCCAACTTCAGCATAATTTCAGCGCGCCCGGGCGCGCCCGCCTTCGAGCAAGGCGCAACGGAATAAGGCCATGAAAGCAGAGATTCACCCCAATTATCACACCATCAAGGTGAAGATGACCGACGGGACCGAGTTCACCACCCGCTCCACCTGGGGCAAGGAGGGCGATGTCATGCAGCTCGACATCGACCCCAACTCGCACCCGGCCTGGACCGGCGGACAGCAGCACCTCATGGACCGCGGCGGCCGCGTCTCCCGCTTCCAGAAGAAGTTCTCCGGCTTCCTGGGCGAGAAGAAGTAGCTCCGGCGACACGCTCAGACGCAAAGCGCCGCGGCTTGCGCGGGGCTTTTGCTTTTTTGCAGGGCGCCGACCATTTTCCGGTCATTCCGGGACGCCCGCGCAGCAGGCGGACCCGGAATCCAGGGGCGTCAGTGCAAAGGCAGCTCTGGATTCCGGGTTCGCATTGCGGAGTTTATCATCGGGCCGCGCTTCGCGCGGACCCGCTGGCACGCGCCCTGGAATGACCGGAGAAAAACTAAACGCTTTCCGCTCCGAACGCCGCCTTCAGCAGCCCGAGCTGGCGCTCCACCGGGTTGGACGCCGCGCCCGGCTCCGGCGCCGCGCTGTTATGAATGGTGGCGTCGAGCCGGCGCACCTTGCGTTGCAGCTCCTGCGAGCGCATGATCAGCGCGCGCAGCGTCTCCGGCAGCAGCGCGACATTGTTCGCGTCGTGATGGTCGGTGGCCGCCAGCTTGACCTTGGCCTTTTCCTTGTTGGCCTGGGCGAGCGACATCTCGCCTTCCTTGACCGCGCGATGCAGCAGCAACCAGGAAGCGAGCTGCATCAGCCGCGTGGTCAGCCGCATGCTCTCGGTGGCGTAGGCGAGCGCGGCCGCGCGCGGCAGCTTTTTGGATTCGCCGCGCCCGGGACCGTCGAGATAGGTGGCGGTTTCCTCCACCAGCGCCATGCCGTCGCGGAACAGATTGGCGAACGCTTGGCTGGTGGCGAGCCGCTCCCCGAACGACACCGGTTGCGCTTGGCTCAAGCTGGACTTGTCCGACATGACGCTACGCCTCTACTGATACTCAGGACTGTCCCGTCCTTTACCAATGGGTAAGCATGGCGCGTCCGGCCCCGCCCTGTCTAGAAGAAGATTGCGACATAGTTGCCGAGGAAGCTTAAGACGGAACCGCGAATCCGCCGGCAATTCATCCTGGCTGCCCCGAAATGGCGCACAAGAACGCATAAAAAAGAGCCGCCGTTGCCGGCGGCTCGAAGTCGATAACAGGGAGGCGTCAAACAGAGTGGACAGGAGCCACTCAATGTCCATGAAGATGGACGCTCCCAGTAATGATCGAGAAAGCTTAACCACACCTTACTGAAATGAGGCAAATAAAGGGTTTTTTGCACGGATACTCGGTTGTTGCTTACCGCTTGAAAAACTGATCGGCTGCCGAACGCGAGGCGCGCTTGCTCGCCATGTCCGCCTCCAGCCGCGCAACCTCGTCGTGCAGAAGCTGCAGGCGCGCGGCAAGCTCCTCGACCGACAGCAGGGTCAGATCCTGCCCGATCTCGTGGCTAATTTTCTTCTTCGGCCTGTCGTCGTCGTCGAATGCCGGCATGGCGCTATCCTCTCGATCCGAGAATGAACGGAAACCTAGCGTCGGCAGCGCGGCTTGTCACACGCGTTGCGCGCGCTTAGAAAACGCCGTCTCCCTTCAACGCGCGAGGAACCGATGGCCGCTCTCCCGAAAAGCATGACCGCGATCGGCATCAAGAGCCCGGGCGGGCCGGACATGCTGGTGCCGGAAGAACGCCCGCTGCCGCAGCCAGGTGAAGGCGAGATCCTGTTGAAAGTGGCGGCTGCCGGCGTCAACCGGCCCGACGTGATGCAGCGCATGGGGCTCTATCCTCCGCCACCCGGCGCCCCCGACATTCCGGGCCTGGAGATCGCCGGCGAAGTCGCCGCCCTGGGCCCCGGCGTCGCGCGCTGGAAAGCCGGCGACAAGGTCATGGCGCTGGTGGTCGGCGGCGGTTACGCCGAATACTGCCTCGCCCATGAAAGCCACGCGCTGCCGATGAACGGCCTCAGCATGGTCGAAGCCGCCGCCGTGCCGGAAACCTTCTTCACCGTCTGGCATAATGTGTTCGAGCGCGGCGCGCTCCGATCGGGCGAGACGCTGCTGGTGCACGGCGGCACCTCCGGCATCGGCACCACCGCCATCCAGCTCGCCAAGGCATTCGGCGCCCGCGTCATCGTTACCGCCGGCACGCCCGAGAAGTGCGACGCCTGCCGCAAGCTCGGCGCAGCTGTGGCGATCGACTACAAGACGCAGGACTTCGTCACCGCCACCAAAGAGGCGACCGAAGGCAAGGGCGCCGACGTCATCCTCGACATGATCGGCGGCTCCTATATCGAGCGCAATTACGAGGCGGCCGCCGTCGAGGGCCGCATCGTGCAGATCGCCTTCCAGGGCGGCGCCAAGGCGGAAGTGAACTTCATGCGGCTGATGCTCAAACGATTGCACCACACCGGCTCGACCCTGCGCATGCGCGCGGTTGCCGACAAAGCGGCCATCGCGCAGGCGCTCGCCGCCAAGGCGCTGCCGCTGATCGAGGCGGGCAAGGTGAAGCCACTCGTCTACAAGACGTATCCCTTGCGCGAGGCGGCGAAGGCGCACGAGCTCATGGAATCCAGCGCCCACATCGGCAAAATCGTGCTAACTGTTTGATGCTACAGATGTTATTGTAGCCGGCCTAAGCCGCGAAAACGGCGCATTGTCGGGCCTAGAGTGGGCCGGGATTGTTGGGGGAACTTAGCATTTTGAACCGTCGCAGGCGCCGGTCCGGCCGGCATGCAGGCGCCGCCGCGGCCGGGGGTCCTGGTTTGATCGCACGCTGCCTGACAGCCGCTGCTGTTGTGCTGACGCTTGCCGCCGCGCTGCTGGCGGCAAGGCCAGCGCACGCGGTCGAGGCGGTCAATGTGCGGCTCGACGTTTCCGCGATAGACCTCACCGCCGCCACCGAGATCAAGAAGACCGACACCGCCCGCATCCAGGTCTCCACCGCCCCCGGTCCCGACGGCATCGTGCGCCGCATCGAAGTACGCGGGCGCGAGAACAGCACCAACTGGGCGGTGTTCGCGCTTACCAACAACTCCGACGAACAGATCGACCGGCTGATCGTCGTGCCGCATTACCGCATGGTCGGCTCCGGCCTGTTCTGGCCCGACCTCGGCCTCTCGCGCCTGATCGCCATCACGCCCTCGACCGGCGACCGCCCGGTGCGCCAGGCCAGCACCACCGCGGACGTGTTCCGCGTCACCCTCGATCCCGGCACCGTCATCACCTTCGTCGCCGAATTGCGCACGCCCAACCTGCCGCAGATCTACCTGTGGGAGCCGGATGCCTATAAGGACAAGGTCAATTCCTTCACGCTCTACTACGGCATCGTCATCGGCATCGCCGGCCTGCTCGCGCTGTTCCTGACCATCCTGTTCGTGGTGAAGGGCTCGATCATGTTCCCGGCCGCCGCCGCGCTTGGCTGGGCGGTGCTCATCTATATCGGCATCGACTTCGGCTTCTGGGGCAAGGTGTTCGACATGTCGGCCGGCGCCGAGCGCATATGGCGCGCCTCGGGCGAGGCGATCCTGGCGGCGACGCTGCTCGTGTTCCTGTTCGCCTATTTGAATCTCTCGCGCTGGCACGTGCGCTACATGCACATCACCATCGCCTGGCTCGCCGCCCTCGCCGCCCTCCTCGGCGTCGCCGTGTTCGATCCGGCCATCGCCTCCGGCATCGCGCGCATCTCGCTCGCCGGCATCGCCGTGTTCGGGCTGGCGCTGGTGATCTATCTCTCCACCCATGGTTTCGACCGCGCGGTGATGCTGATCCCGGCCTGGTTCTTGCTGGTGGTGTGGACCTTCGGCGCCGGGCTCGCCGTCACCGGCGCCGTCACCAACGACATTATCGGCCCTGCTTTGCTCGGCGGCCTGGTGTTGATCGTGATGCTGATCGGCTTCACGGTCATGCAGCACGCCTTCGCCGGCGGCATCACCCACGGCATCGTGTCCGACGTCGAAAGACGAGCTCTCGCCATGACCGGTGCCGGCGACATGATCTGGGACTGGGACGTCTCCGCCGACAAGGTCTACACTAGCCCTGAAACCGAGCACATTCTCGGCCTGAAGCGCGGCGCGCTGGAAGGCGCCGCCGCTGTCTGGCTCGACGTGCTGCACCCGCTCGACCGCGACCGCTTCCGCGCCGCGCTCGACAGCGCGGTGGAGCAACGGCGCGGCCGCGTCACGCAGGACTTCCGGCTGCGCGCGCAGGACGGCCAATATGCTTGGTTCACCCTGAAGGCACGGCCGGTGGTCGGCTCCGACGGCGAGGTGGTGCGCCTGGTCGGTACGCTCACCGACGTGAGCGACTTCAAGAAGGCGGAAGAGCGGCTGCTGTTCGACGCGGTGCACGACAATCTCACCGGCCTGCCCAACCGCGAATTGTTCCTCGATCGCATGGAGGCGGC
>JARRNI010000005.1:0-20926 GCA_037385125.1 Pseudolabrys sp. | reverse complement strand
TGGATGTTTGATTCGGAGCGATGCGATGCGATCCAATCTTTTCTGGCTCAGTGACGAACAGTGGTCTTCGATTCAGCCCCTTTTGCCGACGGACGTGCGCGGCAAGGCGCGTGTGGATGACCGGCGCGTGGTCAGCGGCATCAGTCATCAAAAGCGGCTGTAGGTGGTGCGACTGTCCGCCGGAATACGGCCCAGCGAAGACCATCTACAATCGCTTCGTGCGTTGGGCGCAGCGCGGGATATGGGAGCGATTGTTCCGCGAGCTCGCAATGCGTGGCCGGGCAACGGACGTGCAAATGATCGACGTTACGCACGTCAAGGCACACCGCTCTGCCTCGGGCGCAAAAAGGGGGAGCAAAAGCAGGCGATTGGCCGCTCGCGCGGCGGACGCAACACGAAAATCCACGCAATCGCAGATGCTAAAGGCCGTCTTCTTCCCATCCTTCTGACCGGCGGACAGGCACACGACTGTCCACCGGCGCAGCGTTTAATCCGGCGAACCAGACCGGCCAAGAAGCTGCTCGGCGACCGCGCTTACGACAGCGCGGACTTGCGCGATTGGCTCGATGGACGCGGCACGGTGCCCGTCATCCCGAACAAGTCCAATCGCAAGCAGCCCTTCAGCTTCAACAAGCGGGCATACAAGTGGCGTCATCGCATCGAGAACGCCTTCTGCAGGCTCAAGGACTTCCGCAGGATTGCAACTCGCTACGACAGGCTGGCCAGAAACTACTTGGCCTCTGTTTGCCTCATCGCTGCTATCGTATGGTGGATGTAATGAGTCCTAGCCTTAGTCTTCCGATTCTGTATTACTGGGCTTTGCTTCGCCACGCGTGACCGCACGCGCTGCATATGGTAGTCGAGAATAGAAATGGCATTTCCGGCAGTTGTCGGTTCAATCGACGCGGGGGCAAGACAAAGCGGACAATGCCCCGCGCCGCGATCGACTTTCTTGCTAGGCCTAGCCCTCGGCGACGCATCTAATCGACGCTGCCAGGGGTGTTCGATCTCGTGGATGATGTGGATGGGCAGAGCGCGAGCCATGGCCGTCCCCTTTTTCCGGCGGGGAGCACTGCTGGTCTCTCAGCCATCGGCCGCCCGTAATTGAATGCCGACGATTTATCTAACATGGACGTTCGCGGCGGAGATTGCCAGCGTTTTCTATCCAACTGTCAGCCATCCCGTAGCATTCCCGCAAGAACGAGCCGAAATAGCGCGAATTGCGGGGGTATTTTGACCCGATTAATTGCGCACCGGTCCGGCCTTTAATAGCCCGTATTCGTTCCCGGGTGCCCTCTATCGATAATTGGCCGAACGACGGAGCCGCCTTGCTCACCAAAGCTCATTAGTGCGAAGACCGCGGTCATTTAATTGGCTCAAATGCAATACACGCGTGGTGTGCCTACTCACTCGTGGACCACACCGCATCCATTGACGTCGCCTGTTAAGACGCGTATGGGAACCTGTGTTGAAACCGAAGTTTTCGGTTCTTGCCTTGCTGCTCTGCCCCCGGTTGGGCGCTTATCAAGACACCCTGAAAATCCGGATGTTTCGATCGCCGAGGCAGCAGAGTCGCGCTCGGTGGAGTTCGCTAATAACGCAGTTCATGCAAGGATACCCAACTATGGCTACAGGCCCCGTGAAGTTCTTCAACAACCAGAAAGGCTTCGGGTTCATCACCCCGGCCGACGGCTCGCGCGACGTGTTCGTGCACGTCTCCGCCCTTGAGCGCGCTGGCATGCAAACCCTCTTGGAGGGCCAGCGCGTCACCTATGATGTGGTCACCGAGCGCGGCAAGCAGGCGGCGAGCAATCTGCAACCGGCTTGATCGCGTGGCACACGCGCCACGCTTCATGAGCGCCCGGCCCGCGCGCCGGGCGCTTTCGTCTCACACCGGCGGCATCAGGAGAGAATCATGACGCACAAATTCAGCGCGGGCACCACCATTTACTACAACGGCGGCACCCTGGCGCCGGGCGCGCGCGGCACCTATAAGGTTGTGCGCCGACTCCCGGTCGAAATGAACAACAGGCTCCTCTATCGCATCAAAAGTGCAGCCGAGAGCTTCGAACGTACGGCGGAGGAGCACCAGCTCAGCCGCGACGACTGAGGTGGTGTCGGCAAGGTGACCGAAAGGCGCTGCTGCACGATATCTCCGCAGTCAAGCGATCAACAGCGATTGGATGGCCTCACTTGCTGTCGCTTAGCTGGTGGCGAAGGGCTTTCAACTGATCTACCAGCTAGGAGCCTTGCGAGGGTCTCCATGCGAAATCAACAACCGCTTGATCCATGTAAGCGTCACGCACCAACACCGTACGGCTTTGACCACAGTGTGAGCAAGGCACTCTGATTTCGACGTTCCATAAGAGCGCGAGGCTCTTGTAATCAGTGCCGACGCCGGTACAGGTCTTTTTGTTTGTTTCGGGGCACCGAATCGAGAGTTCGTCCACAATAATCTCCCTGAATTAAAGGCGGGAGTGCGATGGGTCTCTCAGCCGCTGGCGCCCATACAACGTTACTGCCAGCGATGCGTAAGAACATAAGTGCTGTAATACCTCACGTCCAGTACCGGAAGGACGCATTAAGGCGCAAATTGCTATAGAGGCTGACGCTATCAGTTTAACTCCGCCCCTCTAGCTACACCGAACAGTCTCGGTATCGCGACCTCGCCTCTTGCTCTATAGTCTTTGTCGAAATCTCTATAGTCTTTGTCGAAATAGGAGACTCGATGCAAACCGTTGAAATCACGCGAAGCGATCACACTGACCAGTTCTCAGTTGTGATGACGCAAGGCAGTGACACGATCAGATGTATGGTCTCGGTGGCCCTGGGAGATGCGCAGGACAATCGCACCGACGCGGAGAAGCGGAGGGCCGCTCTTTCCAAGGCGAAAGGGTTGGCTAAAGCACTCGACGCTGCAATTGCGGGTTCGTAGTGCTGGCTGGAGCGTAAGTTAGCCCAACTGCGAACAATCGCCCGAACAATAAGCCGTTCGGGAGGCATTTACGCAAAGCACCTTAAACATCGGTCGAGCCGTCAGAACGACCAAATACGGCCATTCATTCCATTCATGCGATATCAAGTCGATATCGACCCCGCGGCGCATTCCCGGCAGTCACTGCTCCTGCGTATTCACCGCTGTGTAGGTCCCCGCTGCCGCATCGTACACGGAAACCTGAATCACAGGAAAACGCTGCTTCAGCTTTGCGGCTTCGGTGGTGGCATCCCGCTCGGTTTCGTAGCGCGTCTTCGGCCTGCCATCGACCGTTAAGATATAACCATCGGTCGGGATCGCATCTGCGCGTATTTGGGTTGGCTTCTTTAAATCTTCAGCCATCGTTCGTTCCCTTTCGGCTTCTTCGGTGACGGGTCCGATATTAAACGTCAGCCACGTTGATGTCGTAAGAGCCGCGACGGCCGTGGGCATAGACCTTGACGGAGGCTTCGTAGATGCGGTCGCGATTGTTGTCGAACGCCCGCAAGACATTGTCTTCTTCGAATTGCAAATCCGCCTGCAGCTTTTGCAGCGCGTCCGCCATCAGGAAGCACGCGTTTTTCATCGATCGGTCGTATCCCCAAAAGCGGACAACGCCCCGCGTCGCATCGTAGCCGCGGCTGCGATTGGGAAAATTGGTCGTCATGTCGCCGGCCTTTGTCCCTCTAGGAAGCGATAGAGGGCTAAATTATCCCGCCCAAATCATTGCGCCTTTGGCGCGCGCCCGCGTCGGCCATTCTCCGCCGATGCATCGCGCTTCAACGCCGCGACAAGCGCGAGCGGATCGATCGTTTCCATGACAACTGAACCAGATATCCGGTCCGGCACCAGCATCATCGTCGCGATGCGGCGGTACACCGGAAACGACAGCCCTTCGATCAGCTCCTCGTTGGTGATGACCTCGTAGGAGCCGGCGGGAAGATTGAGGCCAGCCCCTTCGAGCGAAAACGGCATTTTAAACGTCACAATCCTGCGTCTCGTTCGCGTAGTCATTGGGCGCACTCTAATCGGCATCCACTCCAGACGGGAGCTGCCTTTGGGGCCCTTTCGTTCAAGTGCCGAAGGAGTGTCGCAGGAGTGATCGGCGGCACGAACCATTTGGCCATGATAGGACCCCCTGAACGAGCTTGGCTGCGGCACAATTTGGCCCGCGGCACCCGACGAGGCTGACGGAGGCAGCCCCGCCGCATGAGTCGAGGTCAGATCTGACGACCCTTGATCACGGCGTCCACATCCTTTTGCGCTTGAGCCTTGTCAAGGCTGTATTTTGCCACCACCTGATCGACGAGGTTGTCCCGGTTCTTGAGCGCGCCGAGTTCCTGCTCGGAGAACTTGATCCACTTGGCGCCGATATCCTTGAGTAGGACCTGCTTGGCTTCGGCCGGGTTTTCGGCATTTGCCGGACCTATATTCTGGCCTGCGGTGTTCATGAGCGTATCTCCATAAAAGTGATGAAACATCATTTGAATGAGCATCATTCAAACAGCCCGCCGTATATGGTGAGGAAAAGCGCCAACCACAGGGGTCGGCAATTGCCGTTAGAAAATAATCATTGGATCCTCAGAGGCAACTGCTGCAATCGGAGCCAGTCGTTGCCATGTAACGTTGAGCAGCAAGATGGTGCCAGCGCCCATCGAGCGAAGAGTCCACTCGGGGGGAGGATCTGCTCAGCCGCAGCGACCGAGGAGGCACCCGCTAGATGACTGAAAAGGAAGTGCTGCTGCGCGATATCGCCACAGTCAAGGCGACAATCGATCGAGATTGGGCCGACCTGAACCAGCTGTCGCTCGCCCGCGAAGAGCGCAGGATGCTGCGGGTGCATATCGAGCGGTGCGTTCAAGACCTTAAGGCGCTCATGGAGCGGCTTGACGAATTGCCGCCGGAATCGAATTAACCTTGCAATATCGGCGTGCTAAGGCCAGGTCGGTGTCCCATAATCCGCTGAGCGGACCGATCGAAAATCCCGAGACACCCGCTCCCTTCGGTGTTAACCTTTGCCACTTTTGGCAAGATGTTTGGGCGCCAACAATGGAGAAACGCGATTATCCGCGCCGCCGATGAGAGCGGCACGTGGGCCCCGCCCGGAACGTGCAATTGACGCTACGGACGGCTCGACCGTCCGATTGGGCTGATTGTTGGAGGGCGTCATGAAACGGATCATTCAGGCCAACACCGACCACTTCAAGCTGTTGCTTGACAGCGAAAGCGATCCGACCAAGCGCGCCATGCTGCACCGCCTGCTTGCCGAGCAGGAGAAAAAGCTGGAGGCAGCCGAAAGATCGCCGGACGTCATCAACGAGGCGTTCTAGCTAAGAACGGCTCGCGCCACCGGCGTTCGGCGGTTTCCCAAAACGCCAGAAGCCGGTAATCCAGGCAGACTTTACGCGCTTTTATCTCTGAAATCGGCGATCGTCTGGTCCATGTAGGCATCACGCACCAAATCTGTATGGTTATGACCGCAGTGTGGACAGGGCACCGTCATCTCAACATTCCACACTCGGGTCAGATTTTCATATTTCGCATCGACGCCGATATTGATTAACTTGCTTGTCTCCGGGCATCTCATCGAGAGATCGTCCATAGTGTTCTCCCTCGTTTGCTGGCGGAAGCGCGATCAGCCTCCCAGGCAACGGCGCCGCGGAACTGTCTCCACCCAGCGTAAGCTAACAGGTCGTCCATTTAAGCGGTCTGCGTTCGCGGCGACGCCTGGCGCTTGCTGGCGTCGGGACGCTTGTTGCGCGGCGCAGCGATCAAGCCCTCGCGAATCGCCTTCTTGCGGGCGAGTTTGCGTGCGCGGCGAATAGCCTCGTTCTTTTCACGTGCGACCTTTTCCGAAGGCTTTTCATAACTTCGACGACGCTTCATCTCCCTGAAGACACCCTCGCGCTGCATCTTCTTTTTGAGGACACGAAGTGCCTGGTCGATGTTGTTATCGCGTACAACTACCTGCAAATCTGACTCCTTTATTCTGCTTTCATGGGGCGTCGTTGCGCCACGCGTGGCCGCACGCGCCGCATACTCGGTCGAGAATGGAAAAGGCGTTCCCGAAACTTGTCGGCTCGATCGGCGCAGGGGCGCGACAAAGGGGGCAAAGCTCTGCGCTACGATCTACGTTCTTGCCAGGCTTGGCTTGTTGCCGCGCATTCGACCGGCGTTGCCAGCGCCGTTCGATCTCATGAATGATGTGGATGGGCAGAGCGCGAGCCATAGTCTCCCCCTTTCGGCGGGGAGCACTAATGTCTCTCAGCCATCGGCCGCCCGTAATGAATGCCGATGATTTGTCTTATGTGGACCTTCTCGCCAGAGATTGCCATGTTTTTCGTCCGAGCGTCGGCTATATCTGAGGATTCTCGTGAGAACGGTGCAGACGTGCGCGATTTGGGTGATTTCGTCAGCTACTGCTGCGCACGCGCCAACTGGACTTGAAATAGCCCCGATTCGACCTTATCTACCTTCTTATCGATCGTTGGCCGAACGAACTGGGCCGCTTCGCCTCGTTACTTACGGGCGCGCACGTTTCAGAAACTTCTCCAAAATCGACGAATCGGAACAATGGCGGCGAGACCTCGTACGCCAGGTTCCACGTGCACACCTTGAAGTGAAAGGACTTCTCGATGAATACGGGTACTGTGAAGTGGTTTAACACGCAAAAGGGTTTCGGCTTCATTCAGTCGGAAAACGGCGACAATGACGTCTTCGTTCATATCAGCGCGGTCGAACGCGCCGGCATGGGCACCCTCAACGAGGGGCAGAAAGTGTCATTTGACGTCGTTGCCGACCGCCGCAGTGGCAGGTCAGCGGCTGAGAACCTGCGCGCCGTCTGAGCGGTCGCGCGCGCATGATCCCGAAAAAGCCTCTCCCCCGATCTGATCGGGGGAGCGGCTCTCGAAAAAAGATTATGCGCCATGCAAAGAGCCATACCGCTCTGATCACGGATGTACTGACAGAGCGTTTGGTTCGAGGGGCCCGCGGCCGATCAGCAAGTCGGTTCGCGGGACTCTCTTTTTGAGGCGCAAGGGAAAGGAGACGCCGATGACGAATGCTGTCAAACCAGCCGCGACCGCAGCCGTCCTGAAAGCTGAACGCGAGCGCGACAAGGTGCAGGCGGTGCAAGACTACGAGGACGAGCAACGGGCGCGTCAGGCCAATATGGCGCGGCTGCGGGCTTTGCGTCTCGCCAAGGAGCGCGCCGACGCGAAAAAGACTTCAGCACCGCGTCTCATCAAGAAGAAAGCGACGGCGCAGACCGACAGCGAGCCACGGGCGTCATCTTGAGCATCGGCCATAACTCGGCGCGGGAGCCGCTCGACACGCGTCGCTTGGCGCGCCATCTATCGCACGCCGAGTCACCCACGTAGCATCGCCGAGTTGGTGATCACGACCGTGCTGCTGGTGGCATTATGGGCGGCGGCCTGGTTCACCTTCCGGCTCGGCTACGCCTGGGCGACGCCGCTGATTGCAATCCCAGCCGCCGGCTTTCTCATGCGCCTGTTCCTGATCCAGCACGACTGCGGCCACGGCACCTTCTTTTCCCGTCGCCGGGCCAACGACTGGGTCGGTCGCGTCATCGGCGTGCTCACCATGACGCCCTACGACGTCTGGCGCCGCACCCATGCCATTCACCATGCCACCGCGGGCAATCTCGACCGCCGCGGCATCGGCGACGTCGATACGCTGACCGTACGCGAATATCGCGCCTTGTCGCGCTGGGGCCGGCTGAAATACCGGCTCTACCGGCATCCGCTGGTGATGTTCGGCCTCGGTCCGGCCTACCTGTTCCTGCTGCAACACCGCCTGCCGGTAGGGCTGATGCGCCACGGCTGGCAGCCCTGGGCCAGCACCATGGCGACCAATCTGGCAATCGCGCTGATCGTCGCCGTGCTGGTCTGGTTCATTGGGCTGAAGGCGTTCCTGCTGGTGCATCTGCCGATCACGCTGCTCGCGGCCACGGTCGGCGTGTGGCTGTTCTACGTGCAGCACCAGTTTGAGCGTACGGCCTGGGAGCGCGAAGGCGACTGGAGCTTCCACGACGTCGCTTTGCACGGCAGTTCGCACTATGACTTGCCGGTGTTGTTGCGCTGGTTCACCGCCAATATCGGCGTGCATCACGTGCATCATCTGTGCAGCCGCATTCCCTATTACCGGCTGCCGCGCGTGCTGCGCGACCATCCCTAACTGCGCGACATCGGCCGACTCACCTTGCGTGAAAGCCTTCGTTGCGTGCGCCTCGCGCTTTGGGACGAGAGTCAGAACCGTTTGGTGTCGTTTCGTGAAGTTGCCGCGTTGCGCTGACTGCCCATTAGTCACGTGTGGTCAAGATTGCGAGTTTGGTTATTAAAGCAGCCGCCATGTTCGATTAGGGGGCACAGGCCGACTATTACCGCCACTCCGGGTAATTCCGCCGATGTCCAAAGCTGGCAAATTGGTGTTCCAGCGGGCCTTCTTTCGCCGGCGGAGGCCGTGGGCGCCGTGTCACTCACCACCACACCCCGTGTCACCAACCTCGACAAAAGGTTGGTGACACGAAAACACCAGCGAAAACAACGGTGTCACCAACGTCACCAACGGTCTGGAGAGTCATATGTGGAAAGTGGAAGAAGGGCCGGAATTTATTTTCTCTATGAAAATGTTTGTGACCCCCGTTGGTGACACGGAGGTTGGTGACAAGCGGCGCAACCTTCTGAAAAGAAGGAGGAAAGCCGTGTCACCAACCCTCACAGAGGTTGGTGACAGCGTCTCGGATCGGAAGGCCGAGCAGGAGCAGCGCTACCACGCAGATGCCTGGGACGCTTGCATCGACCGCTGGCTCTTATACGAGCGGCGGCGGGTCAATCACGGCTATGGCAGCTACGACGATTGGCGTGATGAGGAGGTCGAGAGATCGACCCCGCTCACCGACGTGTCCGTGGGCGAGATTCTTGAAGGTGCGCTTGGGATCGAGCCGGCACGGTGGACCAAGGCTGATCAGATGCGCGTAGGCGCCTACCTCAAGGCAGGGCGCTGGGAGTGATATCAGGCGCGCAGCGGCGGTCGTCGGGAATGGCGATATCGTAGGAACACAGATACCAAAGGGCGCGACTCCGCTTCAGCTATAGCTTGAAAGGAGCGAGGACTCGCTATTTTGCCTGACTGCAGGAATGGGCCTTTGGCGCAACTGCCACGACTTTCGCTTCCGCGCCAATGCGGTCTTCCCCATGGCCGGGTGAATTACATCCCAGTGACCAGCCGGCCGGTGGGGCGCTCGTTCCGGCAATTCGGCTGGATCGATCCGGACAAGGCGCTGCCCTGTGTCGAGAAGCACATCGGCCTGTCACTTGCGGAAAGCCAGATCGCCGCGATCAGGCTCGCGCTGATGTCCAAGGTCATGGTGATGACCGGGGATCCCGGTGTCGGCAAGACCACCATCGTCAGAGGGATCCTGCGCATCCTTGCTGCCAAGGACACCGACCTCCTCCTGTGCGCTCCGACTGGCCGCGCCGCCAAGCGCATGACGGAGGCGACGGGTTTCGAGGCCAAGACCATCCACCGTCTGCTCGAGGTCGACCCCAAGAACGGCGGCTTCAAACGTGGCGAGGACAATCCGCTCGACTGTGACCTCCTGGTGGTCGACGAAGCCTCCATGGTCGACGTCATGCTGATGCAGGCGCTGCTGCGAGCCGTACCGGACCGAGCGGCCTTGCTGATCGTCGGCGATATCGACCAGCTGCCCTCCGTAGGCCCCGGCCAGGTCCTGGCCGACATCATCTCGTCCGGCGCCGTTCCGGTGGTCCGGCTCACCGAGGTGTTCCGGCAGGCGGCCCAAAGCCGCATCATCACCAGCGCGCACCGCATCAATCAGGGCTCGATGCCGAATCTCAGCCCGCCGGAGAACGAGAGCGACTTCTATTTCGTGCAGGCCGAGGATCCGGAGACAGCGGTCGCCCGCATCATCGAACTGGTGAAAACGCGAATTCCAAAGCGGTTTGGCCTCGACCCGGTCCGCAACATCCAGGTGCTGTGCCCGATGAACCGCGGTGGCGTCGGAGCTCGTTCGTTGAATATCGAACTGCAGGCTGCGCTCAATCCCGCGGGCGAACGCAAGGTCGAACGGTTTGGCTGGACCTTTGCGCCCGGCGACAAGGTCATGCAGATCGAGAACGACTACGACAAGGAGGTATACAACGGCGATATCGGCACAATCGATGTTGTCGACCCCAATGCAGGCGAGCTCATCGCCAGCTTTGACGGCCGGTCCGTCACCTATGGCTTCGGCGAATTGGACATGCTGGTGCCACCATACGCCGCAACCATTCACAAGAGCCAAGGCTCGGAATATCCAGCCGTGGTGACGGAAGCCGAGGCACGCTACTATGCCGGACTGGAGCAGCCAGCGATGGCGGCGTGACTCAAACCAAATGGCCTCCGAAAAACCCGGGGCGGTTCAACCCTTGCCGACAAAAAATCACATTAGGACACTAGCGCTACTGTCCGAATTTAGCCCCGGTGTCCTAATTTGATGGGGCGAGTGTCCTATTGAGGCTGCGAAGCTAATGATCTTTCAACTGAAACTCTCGGACCTTGCTATCAAATGGCTGCACCAGCACAACTTTCAAAATGGGGGTACCAATGCCAAGCTTTAAAGAATTCTTGAACGATCACAAAGGCAGGGCGGTGAGAGTGCACGTGCCGATTTCGACTGCAAAGCAGGGGGACGCGCAAATTTATTACGAAGGCAGACTCGATGCTGTAGGAGACGACTACGTACTTTTAGATAAAACGGTCGCTATTCCCTTCACAAGTATAAGCTATGTCAAGGTCACTTAAAGACGAGAGGAACAATAGAAGACGCAACATTCTAAAAGTGGCTAGCCAAATACGAATACCGTTTCGATACACAACCAAAGAGCAGGAAGAAAGTCTTGGGATTGTGACGGCGCACCGTGAAGGGCGGACTGCGGAACTGCCGCTAATCGGTGCGCGCCATAACCTCTACGCAGGTTCGGTTCGGCAAGTCTGCGAAGCGCTCGGCGTCGATTGGTCCGATCTTCCCGGCCCAAAGAGCTGCGTCTAAGGTCGGGCATAAACATTAGTTTAGAGTTCGTAATTGCGGCAGCGTGCCGGCTATGCGGTCAGCCGAGGAATTCCGGCCACGTCCTTAATGACGGGCGCCCTCGACCGGATCCATTGCGACGTCAAAAGTCAGCATTCGGTCGAACAAGGTCGCCTTACGATAGAAACGAAGCTCGCCGAAGCGGTCGCCCGGACCTTTTTCGCTACGCTGATCGAGGAGTCCGAACCAGAGCAGCGGTCGGAGGATCCTGGCCTCCATCGCGTAGGGCGTCGGGTCCCAGGTTCCCGAAAGCATCGCGGGCTCCGGGATGGTGCAAAGCCGGGTCAGTTTCTCGCTGGTTTGCCAGTCGTTGGCGCAAACCGACAGCGACCAAAGCACGATGCCAGCGTCGCTCTGCGGCCATGAGCCAAACAATCCGCGACCGAAATATCCGAGATCCATGTGCCAGAGCGCAAGGTGAAACAGGACCGCCGGTAGGCTGCCTTGCTGCGGATCGTTCAGCATGGTCTTGCCCAAGGGCGTCGCCACCAATTTCCCGTGTTGTATTCGCACGAACTTGGCTGCCTCGGCGAGCAATCGAACGATGTGCAGCGGCAGGAAGTCAGGCTCATTGATGACCTCATGGAACAGAAACGCGTCGGCTTGGTCGTAGCCCGGCCATTCGAAGAGCTGGCGCATTTCGGCGACCACGGCGCGTGACAAATTGCCGGTCGCAGTAAGCGGCAGACCGCCGCGTTCGATCGCCTGCCGTAGCAGCATGAACGTATTGCGCGCCACGGCTGAGCTGGTGATCTCGTCGGCGGTGAGGTCATTGGCAATCCGGATTGCGGTCTCAACGGCCGACGGCTCTTGCCTCAGCGCCCGCAGACTGTCGAAAGTGAGCAGCGTCCAGGCAGGCTCGGCCCCATCGAGCCACTTCCGCACCTGCAAGTCATTCAGAAAATCCTCCGCCACCATGGTTCAACCCGTCATGCCGAAATGCTGAGAGACCGGCGGCTTTGGACGTAGCCACTCGCTGAGCTTCGACCATCGTCGCCGACCCGAGACATTGCGCACCGCAATGGCGACAGCCTTCTTCTTCTGTCCGACAAGCACGACCAGCTTCTTGCCTCGCGTGACGCCGGTGTAGAACAGGTTCCTCTGCAGCATCGCGTAATGTTGGGTCAGAACCGGGATCGGCGGGACGTTGCCGATGGGCTCCATCAGCCGGCGATGGTTGAACCAGTCGACCCATTCCAGGGTGGCGAACTCGACGGCTTCGAATGATCGCCATGGCCCACGTCGATGGATAACTTCAGCCTTGTATAGGCCATTGATCGTCTCCGAGAGAGCGTTGTCTGCACATTCAATTTTATAATTTTATTCTGGCGTTAATTCGTTAAGCCGTTCGATTAGCCCTTTAAGATCATGGACACATTGCTCAATATGCGCTCGCAGCCTAGTGCGCTCATCGTGGCTAAGTGACAAGTGCGTAAGATCGCCCCAATCGCGATTGATTGTCTCTCTGACTGCACCGATGTTGCGTATCAGCATTTCCTTTTCGGTCATTTTATCCGCCGTAACGATGTTGATCGGATCGTCAAAGTTTCCAGACGAGGGCGGCCCCGTCCACGTGAATCAAGGTCAGATGTGACGACCCTTCATCAGGGCGTCGACCTCGCGCTGCGCCTGAGCCTTGTCGAGGCTATACTTGGCCACCACTTGGTGGACGAGGTCGTCTCGGTTCTTGAGCGCGCCGAGCTCCTGCTCGGAGAACTTGTTCCACTTGGCACCGATGTCCTTGAGTAGGACTTGCTTGTTTTCGGCCGCTTTTCCGGTTTTCGCCAGATCGATATTCTGGTTTGCGGCTCGGACGTACGCCTCATGTTTACGGCAGCAGAGTTTCGGGTGAACGCAGCGGAATACGTCGAATTGCTAAGGGGCACCGAAAATCCGAACGAAGTCCGCAACCTCAACCGGCTTAAGGAGAGTTTCACCTGCTTGGCGCATAGCGAAGACTGGTTGGCGCACAACTTCGACCCATCTCGGGCTTACCCTGTCCACCGGCTCGATTATTTAGTGCGCGGCAACGCCTTGATGTAGCGCCTAGCGTCCGAAAAGGTAGTACGGAATTGGTAGGGGCGGCGGATCGTCGTAGCGCCGCCGGTACTGCGCCGGCGGCCCACCGTAGGGTGGGTTATCTGCGGTCAACCGCATCGGCCGGGAGCGCGCCATCGCCGGCGGCTCGGCATCGGGGATCGCGCCGCTCAGCACCATGGTCGTATTGACCATCTTCTCGCGTTTCACCAGCTTCCACAGCGTGGCGGCATTTTTCACCGACAGACGAACGCAGCCGTGCGATACGGCACGGCCGAGATTGCGTTGCTGGTGGGTGCCGTGCACGGTGTGACCGGTCTTGGTGAAGAAAATCGAATAGGGCATCGGTGCATTGTCCCACTCCACGCTATAGTGGTCGATGTCCATGCGGAACGGCCTAAAAGTGCCGCTCGGCGTGTGGTAGCCGCGTCCCCCGGTCGACACCGGCCAGTAGTAAAGTTGCTTGCCGTTGACCGTGACAGTCATGCGCTGGGCGGATTTGTCGACTTTGATCAGGAGGTTGGCATGGGCGGCTTGGCCAAGCGTGAACACCGCAAACGCGGCGGCAGCCAGCGGCGCGATGAGTTGGTTGATTTGCATAGCGGACACTCCAGCCCAGACCCACTCCTGATATAAGCATGCCGCGTCGCTAGGGAATGTCCTGCATACTGGACAGCGTGGAGAATCCACTCCGAGATACCCGTACCCTGCAAGGCGGCCCATTCGCGGAGCCCCATGGCCGAGTCGAATATCGCGGAATTGCTGGAGATTGCTGCGGCAACAGGGAACGCCGGCGCTAAACGCTCGGCTTCTGCATGGGCTTGTCTGAGTGCCCCGCTTAAATGCATGATTGGCATCAGCATCACGTTGCCGTGATCGATGTACTATTTATTCTGAACTTGCTTGTCCGCAGCTAAATCGAACACAATCGGGAAGAACATTGTCGCTCGCAAGACCGATCGCAGTAAGGCACAAAAGACGAAAAAAATATAAAGCATTGCGCCGCCCACTTATCGCACTGGGAGAGTGCACATCTGTTCTGAGCAGACATTCTGAACAGAGATCAAGCCTTCGAAAACACGGCGTTGGGCGAAAGGGCTGATTACTGCATCGGCCCGCGAGAGCGCGAATGGCCAAATGAGCTCAAAAACTCAAGGGAAAAGGTCATGCCGCGCGTTTGAAGAAGCAATCGAGACGTGCACTCTAGCGGGCTCGACATCCGACCTAGCGAGAAGAGAGCGCCAATAAGATGCGGCAAGACAAAGCGTGCCTCCCGTCCGAAATTGCCGACAGCTTCACCAAACCCTTCGTGCGGTTCTTCAAGATCGAGGCCGCAGCTGGCGCCATATTGCTCCTTGCAACACTCGCTGCGTTGATCCTGTCGAACTCGGCATGGTCCACGCGATTTATCGCAGTCTGGGAGACGCCAATCGGCGGACATTTCGGCTCGTTCGATTTCACCCGTTCATTACGGCATTGGATCAATGACGTATTGATGACGCCTTTCTTCTTTGTGGTTGCCTTAGAGCTCAAGCGAGAATTTGTCCTTGGGGAGTTGCGGAACTATCGCATGGCGGCACTATCGTTCGCCGGCGCGCTTGGCGGAATGCTGGCCCCCGCATCCCTCTATCTTGCCCTTATGCGTGGACAACCCGGGGTCCATGGCTGGGGAACCGTGATGACCAGCGACACGGCTTTTATTGTCGGTTGTCTCGCACTCCTCGGTTCCCGCATCCCGCCGAGTCTCCGTCTCTTTCTCTTGTCGCTTGCGGTGTTTGATGACGTGGGGGCAATTCTGGTTGTAGCTGTAGGCTATGGCGATGCCCTGAACTGGGGCGCGCTCGCTGTTGTGGCCCTCCTGCTTGCCGGCGTTATTGGAGCGGGTCGCATCGGGATCAGAAGCGTTCCGGTCTATTTCTTGCTTGGAGCGCTGATCTGGCTCGGCTTCAACGCTTCGGGCATTCATCCAACAATCGCAGGCGTCATTCTTGGTTTAATGACACCGACGACCCGATGGGTCAGCGATGACCGTCTGCGCGCGCTTTTCAGGCGCGTGCTTTCCTATCCGAGAGGAGAGCATTGGAGCGGCGATAATCCTGATCGCCGTGACCTCGTGCAAGCCAGGATTGCGGCAACGGAGGTACTCTCTCCATTGGAGCGCTTAGAAATGATGCTGCACCCTTAGGTGGGATTCGCGGTGATGCCGATCTTCGCGCTCGCCAATGCGGGAGTCGCGATCTCCGGTGGGGACATTGGGCAGCCGGTCTCCGCAGCAATCGTTGCAGGATTAGTGTTCGGCAAGCCAGCCGGCGTCATGGCCTTCACTTGGCTCGCCGTTCGCCTCGGTATCGCGACTCGAGCCGTTGGTCTGAGTTGGCCCCTCCTGGTAGCCGGCAGTCTTTTGACCGGGATCGGGTTCACGATGTCGCTGTTTATCGCAAATCTGGCCTATGCCCCCGCAATGCTGAACGCCGCCAAAATTGGAGTTCTTACTGCGTCTGCCATTTCGGCAGTAGCCGGTCTACTAATACTGATCTGGTTGACCTTTAGAGAAGCGCAACGTGTTAATATCAAGTCCCTAAGCCCGCGCTCGCCCTTGGCGAAGATCCCGACGGTTCCTGGACGTCGCTGCGGCGCAAGACATGGCGCGAGGCAGCGAAGACCTTCCACGCCGAAGCTGACAAGATCGCAGCCGCGACCGTCAGCCCTTCATCGCAAAGTTTGCGGCAGATCTTATTTACCGTTTGGCGCGGTCTAATCTTTAAAGCGCTCGCAATCTCGTCATCGTCACGCCCAGGAAAGGCGGCGACGAAATCCAGCACCCGTTCGCGATGCGTGGTCATACTTCCCCCTGAGCGGGGAAGTTTCGCCCCTACCCGCTATCCAATCAATACCAAACCACTAGCGCGGAGGCTTGGGCGCGTCCGCTAAAGCCCCATCAAATGCCCTCACAGGGCCCCTCTCAGAGCCTCTGAGAAGCCTCAGGATGACACTTTTGGGGTCAAGCCATAGGCGTGTTTGAAGGCCTGTTTTATCGCGTTGTCGTAGCCCTATGGGCGGCCCTCACAAAGCCCTTGTGGGCCGATTTTAGAGCGTCGCATAGGGTATAGCGGGCGATTAAAGCGGCACTCAGCGGCTTTGTATGAGCGCGCGGATAAGGGCCTCTTTAAACGTGGCCTGGACGTTATCAATGCGCTCGATCAGATCGTCGGAATAATTGGAAGTCTCCTTCCTATACCGTAAGCGCTGTTCTCAGGCCACATTCTTGAGCGCGGGGGCAGCGGCGTAGGCCCAGGGCGATAGGTTTGCGATACGGCTGTTCGGATGTCCGTTAGCGATCCGGGTAATGACGTCGGCCAAGTAATGGTTCGGATCGATGCCGTTGAGTTTGCAAGTCTCGATCAGTGACGCGATGATCGCCCAATGCTCACCACCGCCATCCGATCCGGCGAAGAGCGCGTTCTTGCGATTCAGGGCGATCGGACGGATGGAGCGCTCGACAACATTACTGTCGATCTCAATGCGGCCGTCGTCGAGGAAGCGGGTCAGACCGGCCCATCGCGACAAGGCGTAACGGATCGCTTCGGCGAGCTTGGTCTTCTGGCTGATGAGCTCCAGCTTGGCGCGCAGCCAGGATTCAAGCTCGTCGACCAGCGGCTTGGCCTGCTGCTGGCGAATTGCGCGTCGATCCTCAGCGTCGCGGCCGCGGATGCCGCTCTCGATGGCGTACAGCTTGGCGATGCGCTCCAGCGCCTCGCTGGCGATCGGCGCCGGGCCGGCCGCGGCGAGTTCGTAGAAGCGCCGGCGGACATGTGACCAGCAGAAGGCGAGCTCGACGTCGCCGCACTCGGCGAGCGGCCGGTAGCCGGCATAGCCGTCGACCTGAAGGATGCCCTTGAACCCGGCCAGATGGGCGCTCGGCCGCTCGGCTTTGCGATCGGGCGCATAGACATAGGCGACGCCGGGCGGATCGGTCCCGCCCCAGGGCCGATCGTCCCGGGCATAGGCCCATAGCTGGCCGGTCTTGGTGCGCCCGCGCCCGGGATCGAGTACCGGCGCCGTGGTCTCGTCGGCGAACAGCTTGTTGGAGCCCTTCAGGGCGGCGAACAAGTGATCGTAGACCGGCCGCAGCATGAAGGCCGCGCGGCCGACCCAATCGGCCAAGGTGGAGCGGTCCAGGTTGACGCCCTGGCGGGCGTAGATCTGGGCCTGCCGGTAGAGCGGCAGATGGTCGGCGTACTTGGAGACCAGAACCTGGGCGACAGCCGCGTCAGTCGGCATGCCGCCCTCGATCAGCCTGGCCGGTGCCGGCGCCTGCACCACGACCTCCTCGCAGGCCCGGCAGCCGTACTTCGGCCGGCGGACGACCAGAACCCGGAGCTGGGCCGGGACGATATCCAGCCGTTCGCTGACGTCCTCACCGATCCGATGCAACGCGTTGCGGCAGCAAGGGCAGGCATGATCTTCGATATCGACCATCATCTCGACCCGCGGCAGATGGGCCGGCAGGGAGCCCCGGTTCGCCCGGCGCCTGACAGCGCGTCTGGTGCGTGCGCTCGGGTCGGCAGCATCGGCTTCCGCCTCGCCGTTGGCCACACCCTGCTCGACCTCCTCGAGCGCGAGCAGGAGCTGGTCTTCCGGCAGCTTCTCGGCCCGGCGGCCGAAGCGATGGCGCTGCAGCTCCTTGATGATCTGCTCCAGCCGCGCGGCGCGTGCTTGCGATGCCAGCAGCATCGCCTTCAGCGTGTCGGGATCGTCGGGAAGCGCGTCCACCGCAGCCGTCATGACGCAAATGAATCACGGACGGCGGCGAATGGCGAGCCTCTCCGTCGCGCCGATTCACAATGCCGAACTCAGCTTGCGGCGACAGGCGCAGGCGTCTCCAACGCATGCACGCGGCGCCAGTCGAGCCCTTCCAGCAAGGCCGAGAACTGGGCCGCCGACAATCGGATCACGCCGTCCTGCATGCTCGGCCAGCGGAACGTGTCGTCCTCCAGCCGTTTGGCGAACAGACACATGCCAGTGCCGTCCCAGTAGATCAGCTTGACCCGATCCGCCCGCTTGGCCCGGAACACGTAAACCGCACCCGAGAACGGATCGGCCTTCATGTCCTCGCGCACCAGCGCGGCGAGGCCTTCGGCGCCTTTGCGGAAGTCGACCGGCCTGGTCGCCACCAGCACCCGGACCGTACCCGTCGGGCCGATCACGTTGCCGCCTTCAGCGCCGCGATCACCGCCGCGACCGTCTCGGCGTCCGCGCCGTGGCCGACCCGAATGATCGTGCCCGCGATCTCGATCTCAATCATGTCGCCGGCGTTGTCGCCCCGGTGTCTGCGCTCCGGCTTCCCTGCCGGCCTCGCCGGGGCGGCCGACGGCGCCTCAACCAACGCCGGCACGAACATCGGCACTTCAGCATCGCTCTGGCCTGATGACGCCTCGCGGGCCTGCCTGCGCCAGGTGAACACCTGCTGCGGCGTCAGTCCGTGGCGGCGCGCAACCTGCGAAGCCACCGCGCCCGGCGCCAGCGTCTCTTCCACCACCCGCGTCTTGAAGTCGTCTGAGAAGCTCCGCCGGCGACCCGTCCCGCTGATCACTTCCAGCCGACGGACGGACGCCGTCTCCGGCTCAACCATATCGTCAAGCTTAGACACAAGCCGATCTCCCATCCAGAGATCGACAATCCCGCTCAGCCAATCCAATTGGAAGGTGCCCTCGAAACAGCGCTTACCCTATACCGCACAGGATCAAAAAAGCACCCGACGGGAAAGTGTCTGTTTGGTTCAACAGCCTCGTCGTCAAGAGCCATAAATGAAGAGTCTTGGGCGTTTTCATTCGCTTCCAGATCATAATAAATTTTGGTCCAAAGTGGCTTCTCGGGGATCGTGATTTCGGTTTGAAAGACCCCGAAAATGGATGTGACCCGCTGTTGCCCATCAAGGATGTAGTCAGTTGGAAATGATGGATCATTTGACGGAAGCGGGAATGGACCTAGATCGCGCTCATGTGAAAGTGATTGCCGTGTACGCCAAAACAATATCGATCCAAACGGATACCCCTTGTAAATGCTGTCCATCAAATACGCGACTCGTTCGGGGTCCCAAACAAATCCTCTCTGAAAATCAGGAACGCGAACCCGCCCCGAAAGCAGTTCCTCAATGATTTTGCGAATGTACAGAGGATCGGACAAGAGGCCCTCCGATTATGCTGATGGGTGTCATTCCCTTCCTTCAGAACGGATGACCGATTCGGAGAATACGTTGTATCTCGGCAGGGTGCCGCCCGTGATGTGGTTGGAATTCGGCGTGGCGCGATCTCCGGCATTTCGAGAGTAGCGAGTCATGCGGCGAGGTCAATCGGCTGATCGATTGGCGCGGTGGCAAGGGTTTGCCAGCCATCAACCTTCCGCATGTTGATCTGGCCGGAAGCAAGCAAAGCCCAAAAGAGCATGGCGGCGGTATCCGCCGATGGCAGCACGGTCTGCGTCTTGATCCGCCGCTTGAACTCCTCGTGCAGCCGTTCGATGGCGTTGGTGGTACGAACGCTGCGCCACTGACTTGGCGGCAGCCGCGTGAAGGTGAAGAGCCGGTCACCGGCTTCCTGCAGGCTGTCGGCGACGGCACGATGCTTGAGCCGCCATTTGCGGATGAAGATCTTGCGCCGGGCCTCGATCTCCTCGCGCGTCGCCGCGTAGATCATGTCGTTGTAGTCGGCGGTGATCTCTTCGTGCAGGCGCTCAGGTGCGTGGGCGAGCAGGTTCCTGTGCTTGTGGACGGTGCAGCGCTGGACCGGCACGGCGGCCCACACGGCGGCGATCGCGTTCTCCAGTCCTGGCGCGCCATCGATGATGAGGAATTCGGGACGGCACAGGCCGCGTTGGATGAGATCGTCGAGAACGCTGCGCCAGGCCTCGGTGCTCTCACCGCCCATGCTCTTGATCGCGAGCAATACCTTCTGGCCGTCCGCGCGCACGCCAATGACAACCAGCACCGAGATCGAGGTGGCTTTGCGGTCGAGCCGCACGCGCACCACGGTGCCGTCGAGAATGAGCCGGACGATTGGTTCATCAGCCAGCGAGCGGTTGTTCCATGCGTCCCAGTCGGTCTTCACCTTGCGCCAGACCCGGCTCACCGTGTCCTTGCCGACCGCCCCTCCAAACAGGGCACCCAGCGCGCGGCGCACCCGACGGGTGTTGGTGCCGGCCAGATAGGTGCTGGCAATCAGCGCGTCGGCGGCCAACGTACGGCGTTGATAAGCCCGCAGTGCCGAGCTCTTCCACTCAGTCGTTTTGCCATCGGCACTATTCAGCCGCGCCCGCGGGACCTCGATCCTGATCGGACCGAAGGTGCCGGTAAGCGACCGCGTCCGCTGACCGTGGCGGTAGCCCGAAATGCCCGTGCCTTCTTCATCGCCAGTCCCATGGCCGCGCTCATAGCGCGGGCGTGCAAGGGTCGCGTCAAGTTCGCCGCGAATCAGTTCTTCGATGAACTCCCGAGCCCGCTCGCGGACCTCGGTTTCGATCGGGTCAAACCAGTCGTCGAAAAGGTGGACAGTATCGCTCCGAGACTGCGAAAGCTGCGGCTTCGTGGTAATGCTCTTCATGGCGTGGTCTCCAGTCCGACGCTTCAACGCCGGATGATTCGAGGTTGATCACCCCGGAGACTACGCCACCCTCAATTCCTACCAACCCAGCGACGGCACCATTTGATCAGCGAGAGACCTTGAAACAATGTGGGATATGCGAGACATTAAACCTATCATCGGCACTCCTGAAAAACTAGGCGCCGGTGGCTGAGAGACCGCGCGTGG
>JARRNI010000004.1:0-22543 GCA_037385125.1 Pseudolabrys sp. | reverse complement strand
TCGAGCTCGACGGCTTGCGCCGAGCGCGAGATGTTGGCGACGCAGAGAATGGCCTCCTCGCCGAGCTGGCGCACATAGGCGAGCACCGCGCGGTTTTCCGGGCGGATGAAGGTGAGGGTGCCGCGCCCGAACACCTTGGTGGACTTGCGCACGCCGATCAGCCGCTTGGTCCAATTCAGCAGCGAGGACAGCGAGCGCGCCTGCGCCTCCACATTGAGGGCGGAATAGCCGTAGACGGGGTCCATGATGCAGGGCAGGTAGAGCTGCGCCGGATCGCAGCGCGAGAAGCCGCCGTTGCGGTCGGGCGTCCACTGCATGGGCGTGCGCACGCCGTTGCGGTCGCCGAGAAAGATGTTGTCGCCCATGCCGATCTCGTCGCCGTAATACATGATCGGCGTGCCCGGCATGGACATCAGGATCGAGTTCATCAGCTCGATCTTGCGGCGGTCGTTGTCCATCAGCGGCGCCAGCCGCCGGCGGATGCCGAGATTGATGCGCGCGCGCGGGTCGGAGGCGTAGGTCGACCACAAATAGTCGCGCTCCGAGTCGGTCACCATTTCCAGCGTCAGTTCGTCGTGATTTCGCAGGAACATGGCCCACTGGCAGTTGTCGGGAATTTCCGGCGTCTGCCGCATGATGTCGGTGATCGGGAAGCGGTCCTCCTGGGCGATTGCCATGTAGATGCGCGGCATCAGCGGGAAGTGATAGGCCATGTGGCATTCGTCACCGTCGCCGAAATAGGCTTGCACGTCCTCCGGCCATTGGTTGGCTTCCGCCAGCAGCACCTTGCCCGGCGCATAGGCGTCGAGCTCAGCGCGCAGCGTCTTGATGACCGCGTGGGTCTCGGGCAGGTTCTCGTTGTTGGTGCCTTCGCGCTCGCACAGATAGGGCACGGCGTCGAGGCGGAACCCGTCGACGCCGGTGTCGAGCCAGCGCTTCATCACCTGCAGCACGGCCTTGACCACGCGCGGATTGTCGAAGTTCAGGTCCGGCTGGTGCGAGAAGAAGCGGTGCCAGTAATAGGCGCCGGCCTCGTCGTCCCAGGCCCAGTTCGACTTCTCGGTGTCGGTGAAGATGATGCGGGTGCCGGAATATTTGTGGTCGTTGTCGCTCCACACATACCAGTTGTGCGCGCTGGTGCCGCGCCCGCTGCGCCTCGCACGTTTGAACCAGGGGTGCTCGTCCGAGGTGTGGTTGACCACCAATTCGGTGATGACGCGCAGACCCCGCCGCTTGGCCTCCTGCATGAAGCGGCGGAAGTCCTTCATAGTGCCGAACTGCCGATTGATGTCGCCGTAGTCGGAAATGTCGTAGCCGTCGTCGCGTCCCGGGCTCGGATAGAAGGGCAACAGCCACAGCGTGTTGACGCCGAGATCGCGCAGGTAGTCGAGCCGCTGGGTCAGTCCGGCGAAATCGCCAATGCCGTCATTGTTGGAGTCCTGGAACGCCTTGACGTGCAACTGGTAGATGATCGCGTCCTTGAACCACAGACCGTCGTCGTCAGTGTCCTGCGCGGCAGCGGTTTCTATGTTGGGAGCGATATTCATTGCGCCTCTATGCATGACAACGGAAAAGCAGAGCGGGATCCTGCGCTGGATCGATGCGCAGGCGGTAGCCGCCCCATTCGAGCAGATGATGCTCGCCGGTCGCAAGGTTCTCGATCGCGCGGACCTGGCGTTTCTCGTTCTCGGGGCCGATCAGCGTGTCGCCAAAATGCAGCCAGAACTCGTGCGGCGCGTTGGTGAGCGCGATCGCCACCGCCACCGCGTTCTGCCCGTCGGCCGATTCCTTGATAAAGCCGATGACGTTGTCGTCGTCGACCTGCAGGAAGTGCAGGTCCGCGGTCTGCAACAGGGCCGGATTTGCGCGGCGCATGTCGTTGATCGCGCGCAGATAGTCCTTGATATTGCCCGGCTTGTCCCAGTCGCGCGTCTGGATCTGGTATTTCTCCGAGTTGATGTACTCCTCGCGTCCGGGGATCGGCTCGTATTCGATCAGCTCGAAGCCGTTATAGATGCCGTAATTGCCCGACAGCGTGGCCGCCAGCATCGCGCGGCACTTGAATAGCCACGGCTCGCCGGTCTGCAACTGGATCGGCAAGATGTCCGGCGTGGTCACGAAGAAGTTGGGGCGGAAATAGTCGCGCTCGGGATGGCCGGTGATCTCGCTCAGATATTTCTGCAATTCCCACTTCTCGGTGCGCCAGGTGAAATAAGTGTAGGACTGCGAGAAGCCGAGCTTGGCCAGCGCCTTCATCAGCTTCGGCCGGGTGAAGGCTTCCGCCAGGAACAGCACGTCCGGGTGGCGCGACTGCACCTCGTGGATCACCCACTCCCAGAACGGCAGCGGCTTGGTGTGCGGATTGTCGACGCGGAAGATCTTCACGCCCTGGCCGACCCAGAACAGGAACACGTCGCGCAGCGCGTGCCACAGCCCGAAGCTGTCGTCGCAGGAGAAGTCGGGATTGACGATGTCCTCGTATTTCTTCGGCGGGTTCTCGGCGAACTTGATGGTGCCGTCCGGCCGGTAGCGGAACCACTCGGGGTGCTCCTTCAGCCACGGATGGTCGGGCGAGCACTGCACCGCGATGTCGAGCGCGATCTCCATATCGTGCTTGTGACAGGCGTCCACCAGCCGGCGGAAGTCGGCCAGCGTGCCGAGCTCCGGATTGACCGCGTCGTGGCCGCCGTGCTCGTTGCCGATGGCGTAGAAGCTGCCGGGATCGTCCGGCCCGGCGTTGAGCGTGTTGTTCTTGCCCTTGCGGTTGGTGCGTCCGATCGGGTGGATCGGCGTGAGGTAGACCACGTCGAAGCCGAGCGCGGCCACCTCGGGCATGCGCGCGATGCAGTCGTCGAAGGTGCCGTGCCGGCCCGGCTCACGGCTCTGGCTGCGCGGCACCATCTCGTACCAGGCGCCGGTGCGGGCGCGCTCACGGTCGGCGATCAGGGGCACCACGTGGCTGCGAGTGAGGTCAGGGCGCGTTTCCGTCTGCGCCATGGCCGCCGCCAGGGCCTCGTCGAGCAACGCGCCGCCGTCGCCGCTGGCGGCGAACCGCTTGACCGCCGCCTCGGCTACCCGGCGCGGCCCGGCCACGCGCGGCATCAGTTCTTCGATGAGATGGCGGCCTTCCTGCGCCTCCAGCGAGACATCCTGGCCGGCCTGCTGCTTGAGGCGGAATTCCTTGCGCCAGGTGGCGAATTCGTCGGTCCAGGCCTCGATGACGAACTGATACCAGCCGGGCTCGGGCGGCGTGAAGCGGCCGTGCCAGCGGTCGTTCGAATGCAGCACCATCGGCTCGCGGCGCCATTCACGTTCGTTCTCCCGCCGCCACAGCACCGCGCCGGCGATGACGTCATGGCCTTCGCGAAAAATATCCGCCCACACCTCAACCGGATCGCCGGCAATGCGTTTGACCGCATACCGGCCGCAGTCGACGCAAGGGTAGATTTCTTCTATGCGGAAACGCGGACCCGCGGAATCGTTGGGGGACACGTCCCCGGCCTTGCCGCGGGAATCGGGCTTCACGCGTTGCTCAATCCGCTCCGCTACGGGTGGCTTCATAATATTCACGGTCTTTGAAGGTTAACCCCACCAAAAAACCACAAACGGGCCTCTAGAAGAACCAGAAAAAAAGCCCAAAGTTCCTCACGACTTGACAGCCCGCTCGGCGGCCGGCAGCCGCATCGCAAGAAGAGCCCGAGAATGGACGATCCGGCGGCGAACGCGCAGCTTTGGGGTGTAGAGCCCGAATATTATGACATTTTCGGTGAGCGTCACGCCGCAAGCGCAGAGACGTTGACGCGGCTGACCGCCGCGATTTCGCACGGACGCGCACGGCCGGACCCGCACGATGCGCCCGCGGTCGAGGTGCAGCGCGCCTTTCAGGGCGACGGCCGAAGGCTTTGGGCGATCGCGGTGCAGCTTTACGCACTGCGCTCGCGCCGCAACTGGGGGATCGGCGATTTCACCGATCTGTCGCATTTGGTTGCCGCGGCCGCCGCCCGCGGCGCATCCGCCATCGGCCTGAACCCGCTGCACGCGCTCTACCTCGATCGTCCCAAGCAGGCCAGCCCTTACGCGCCCAACAGCCGGCTCTATCTCAATCCGCTCTATATCGACGTGGAGGCCATCGCGGAATTTCCTGGCGTTGCTGCGGCCGGGCTGGAAGCGGAGCTCTCCGCGCTGCGTGACAGCGAATTGATCGACTACGCCGGTGTCGCGCGCGCCAAACTCTCGGCTTTGCGGCTTGCCCATCGCAATTTCCGTGTTTCGGCGAGTGAGGAGCGGCGCGCCGACTTTCTCGCCTTCCGCGAGGAAGAGGGCGATACGCTTTTGCGTTTCGCCGCCTTCGAATGCCTGCGCCGTCACTATGCGCCCAAGCTGTGGTGGGAATGGCCGGCGCCGTGGGATCACCCCACGCGCGGCGACCTGCAGGCGTTTCATCAGGCGAACGCCGAGACCTGCGAATTCCACGAATTTCTGCAATGGGCCGCCGACCGCCAGTTGCGCGCCTGCCAGGAAGCGGCGCACCGGAATGGCATGCCGATCGGGCTCTACATGGATTTCGCCGTCGGCATAGACGGCGCCGGCGCCGGCGCCTGGATCGCGCAGGACGTGGTGCTGGCCGACGTCTCGGTGGGCGCGCCGCCGGACGAATTCAATCCGCACGGTCAGGACTGGGGGCTGGTGCCGCTCAATCCGCAGGCGCTGCCGGCCGACGATTTCGCGACCATGCGGCGACTGATGGCGGCCACCATGCGTCATTGCGGCGCCATCCGCATCGACCACGTGCTCGGTCTCAAGCGGCTGTTCATGATTCCGCGCGGGCTCGGCGCCACCAGCGGCACCTATGTGCGCATGCCGTTCGCGCCGCTGCTGCGCGTCATCGCCGAGGAGAGCAACCGCTTCCGCACCGTCGTGATCGGCGAGGACCTCGGCACGGTGCCGGTGCATTTCCGCGAGACGCTCGCGCAATGGGGCCTGTGGGGCTGCTGCGTCATGCTGTTCGAGCGCGAGGGCGACGGCCGCTTCCGGCCGCCGGACCATTATCCGGCCGAGGCACTGGCGAGCTTCAACACGCATGACATGCCCACCTTCCGCGGCTGGCTGGAAGGCCACGACCTGCACGTCAAGCGCGCCATCGGCCTCGATCCCGGCGGGAGCGAAGAGCAGCGCGCGCAGTCGCGCGACGCCCTGCGCGCCGCGCTGGCGCAAGGGGCGCCGGGCTATGCGCCGGACGACATCGCGGCCGTTGCCGCTTTTCTCGGCGCCACGCCGTGCCGCCTGGTCGTAATCACGCTCGACGATATTCTGGACGTGCGCGAGCAGATCAACATTCCCGGCACCATCGACGAGCACCCGAACTGGCGGCGCAAGCTGCCGCTGCCGGTGGAAGAGTTGGACGGGCATGATAACTTGCAACGCGTGGCCGATGCGTTTGCGCAGGCGGGGCGGCGTTTTTGATTCGTCATACCTCCCCCTTTCAGGGGGAGGGAATCGAGAGGCGTGCCCTAACCCACCGCCACGTGCCAGATGTCGCGGGCGTATTCGCGGATGGCGCGGTCGGCGGAGAACCAGCCCATGCGCGCGGTGTTGACAATTGCCGCGCGCCACCAGTCCGCCGGCGACTGCCACAGCCGGTCGACCGCGCGCTGCGCCTGCCAATAGGCGTCGAAGTCGGCTGCCACCATGAAGCGGTCGTAGGCGGCGAGCGAATGGGCGACGGGCGCATAGCGCGCCGCATCGTCGGGCGAGAATGTGCCATGCGCCAGGCTATCCACCACTGCCTTGAGACGCGGCGAGGCGGCGATCGCCTGTGCGCCTTTGAAGTGCGCCGAACGCCGCGCCGCCACCTCGGCGGCGGTGAGGCCGAAGATAAAGATATTGCTTTCGCCCACGTGCTCGCGGATCTCGATATTGGCGCCGTCCAGCGTGCCAATGGTGAGCGCGCCGTTGAGCGCGAGCTTCATGTTGCCGGTGCCGGAGGCCTCCATGCCAGCGGTGGAAATCTGCTCAGAGAGGTCGGCGGCCGGGATGATCACTTCGGCGAGGCTCACATTGTAGTTCGGCGCGAACACGATCTTGAGCCGGTCGCCCACCACCGGATCGGCATTGACCACATTGGCCACGTCATTGATCAGCTTGATGATCAGCTTGGCGCGGTCGTAGCTCGCCGCCGCCTTGCCGGCGAAGATTTTTACCCGCGGCACCCAGTCCTTGTCCGGCGCGGCGCGGATCGCCTGATAGAACGCGATCGCCTCCAGGATATTGAGGAGCTGGCGCTTGTACTCGTGCACGCGCTTGATGTGCACGTCGAATAGCGCATTGGGCGGCACCCGCACGCCGGTGCGCGCGTGCAGAAGATCGGCCAGCCGCCATTTGTTGGCCGCGCGCGTCTTCTTGTACTGCGCGACGAAATCCGCATCCTCCGCCAGCGGCTCCAGCGCGTCGAGCCGTTGCGGCTCGTCGAGCACGCGCTCGCCCAGCCGGTCGATCAGTAGGGAGGTGAGCGGCTCGTTGGCGTCGTACAGCCAGCGCCGAAAGGTGATGCCGTTGGTCTTGTTGATGATCTGCGTCGGCACCGTGCCCGCGATGTCGTGGAAGACCGTTTCGCGCAGAAGCCTGGTGTGCAGCGCGGACACGCCGTTGACGCAATGGGAGCCGAGGAAGGCGAGGTGGCCCATGCGCACGCTCTTGTGGCCGTTCTCCTGCACCAGGGAGACACTGGCGAGAAACTCCGTATCCTCGCAGCCCGCGCGCTCGACCGACTTCAGGTGAAACCAGTTGATCAGATAGATGATCTGCAGGTGGCGCGGCAGCAGCCGGCCGAGCAACTCGACAGGCCAGGTCTCCAGCGCCTCCGGCAGCAGCGTGTGGTTGGTGTAGGAGAGCGTCGCGCGCGTGATCTTCCAGGCCTGCGTCCAGCCGATGTCGTGCTCGTCCACCAGGATGCGCATCAGCTCGGCCACCGCAATCGCCGGATGGGTGTCGTTGAGTTGCACAGCGGCGTGCTCGTGAAGCGTCGTCAGCGTGCCGAACTCGTCGAGATGGCGGCGGGTCAGGTCCTGCAGCGAGGCGGAGGTGAAGAAGAATTCCTGCCGCAGCCGCAGCTCCTGGCCGCCCGACGTGGCGTCGTTGGGATAGAGCACGCGCGAGATGGCTTCGGCGTGGGCGCGCGCGGCGGAAGCGCCGAGCAGGTCGCCGCGGTCGAGCGCGGTGAGCTGGATCGGCGAGGGTGCGCGCGCCGACCACAGCCGCAGTGCATTGACGTGGCAGCCGCGCCAGCCGGTGATCGGCGTGTCGTGCGCCACCGCCAGCACGGTCTCTTCCGGATACCAGACCGCGCGCGCGGTCGCCTCGTCGCCGCCGATATATTCGACCGTGCCGCCGAAGCCGACGGAGTACTGCTTGCTGAAGCGCGCAAACTCCCAGGGGTTGCCGTGGGCGAGCCAGTCCTCCGGATATTCCTGCTGCCAGCCGTCGCGGATGCGCTGCTCGAACAATCCGTTTTCGTAGCGGATGCCGTAGCCATAAGCCGGAATGGCCAGCGCCGACAGCGAGTCCATGAAGCCTGCGGCGAGCCGCCCGAGCCCGCCATTGCCGAGGGCGGCGTCCGGCTCGATGCGGCGCAGATTGTCGAGATCGACGCCTAGGCTCGCGAGCGCGCGTCGCGCCGGTTCCACCAGCCGCAGATTGCTCAGCGTGTCGATCAGCAGGCGGCCGATCAGGAACTCTATCGACAGATAATAGACGCGCTTCTTGTGCAGCCGCTTCGCCTCGTCGCGCGAGCGCATCCAGATGTCGACGACGCGGTCGCGCACCGCGAGCACCGTCGCTTGGTACCAGTCATGGTCGGTGGCGTTCTCGCGATGCTTGCCGACGACATAGATCAGCTTCGCCTCGATCGCCTGGCGCAGCGCGGCTTCGTCGCCATGCAGATCGGGCGGCGCCGTGAGTCGATGCTTGGATTTCAATTGCTGCATGGCGGCTGTCCGCAGCGGTCGCAAGTTCGGTTTTTCAAATGGCGCCCCCGAGCCAACGCGTCGCGATGCAGCTTCTATATGGCCGGAACGGCCGAGGCGGGAAGGCTACCGCGACAATGCTTCGCGCCGTATGCTTTATGCACGAAACGCGCCGGCGGAACAGCCCGCGGGGGAACCTTACCCCCGGTCTTTGCGCGCGTGCGATGCACGCGCGGGATGCGTGCCGGCCGATCGTGGCTGAGGCATGAGATCGGCGAAGACGGTTCGGACAAGACGCGCATGCGCGATTGGCTCCAGGCGCGGCGGCACTCCGATGCCGACTTAGAGCTTATACTGAGTCGCCTTAAAATTGAGCGAATTGCCCGCGCCGGCGGCATTGGCCCGCCGGCGTCGTTAACGATGCGTGGCGGGCGCGGGAAAGGAATGCTGCGCAGCGCTCGGTGCATGTAATCAGCGCGCGCCTGCTTCCACTTCCTCCGCCACCTTCGCCGCGAACGCATCGGTGCCGAGGGGCCCGCCGAGATCGGGCGTGCGCGTTTCCGGCCGGGCGATGGCCGCATCGAGCGCGGCCTCGATCGCGGCGCCGGCCCGTATGAGCGTGTCGTCGCCGCGCCGTTCGCCCAGCCAGGAAAGCAGCATGGCGGCCGAGCCGATCAGCGCGGCCGGGTTGGCGACGTTGCTGCCGGCGATGTCGGGCGCCGAACCGTGCTGCGCCTGCGCCACCGCATGTTGGTTGCCGGTATTGAGCGAGGCTGCCAGCCCGAGGCTGCCGGAAATCTCCGACGCCTCGTCGGACAGGATATCGCCGTACATATTGGTGGTGATCACCACGTCGAATTGACTGGCGTCGCGCACCAGCAGCGCCGCCATGGCGTCGACGATGCGCTCTTCGTAGGTTGCGTCCGGATAGCGCGCCGCTACCGCCCGCACGCATTCGAGAAAGAGCCCGTCGGTGACGTGCAATACATTGGCCTTGTGCACGGCCGTCACGTGTCTGCGCCGCTGCATGGCGAGCGCGAACGCGCTTTGCGCGATGCGCGTGGAGGCTTGCCGCGTGATCTTGCGGACGCTGAGCGCGAGGTCGGGCGTCGGCATGAACTCGCCGGGGCCGAGATGCATGGAGCGGTCGGCGTAGAAGCCTTCTGTGTTCTCGCGCACGATCACCAAGTCGACCGGCTTGCCGCAGCGCGGCGGCAGCCCCGGGCGCGAGCGCGCCGGTCTTATGTTGGCGTAGAGGTCGAGGGCTTTACGCAATTCGCCGGACGGGTTGCGCCCACCTTGCGCGGCCGGCGGATAGTCGTGCGTCGAGACCGGGCCGAGCAGCACACCGTCCGCCGCCTTGGCTTTGTCAAATACATGGTCCGGCAGCGTGGTGCCTTCGGCGCGATGCGCCGCCCAGCCGACGGCGGCGCTCTCGAAGGCGAATTCAAGCCCGAAGGCGCGGCCGGCCGCCTGCAGGACCTGCAGCGTGGCCGCTATGATCTCCGGCCCGATGCCGTCGCCTTCCAGCACCACGATGCGCAGTGAGCGGTCGTTTGCGTTCATCGGATCGCTCGCTTCGACGATCCCATTTCATCGGCCGCGCGCTTGCGCGATCAGGTCGCCGAGCTTCGACACCGTGAGCGGCAAAGTGTTGATCGAAACACCGAGCGGGCGCAGCGCGTCGTTGATCGCATTGGCGACTGCCGCCGGCGCGCCCAGATAGCCGCTCTCGCCCGAGCCCTTCTGGCCGAGCACCGTATGCGGCGACGGCGTCTCGTGATCGATAATCTTCACCGGCGGTACCTCGTGTGCGGACGGCAGGAGATAATCCATGAAGCTCTGCGCGATGAGCTGGCCCTCGTCGTTATAGGCGAATTCCTCGTAGAGCGCGGCGCCGATGCCGTGCGCGATGCCGCCCATGGTCATGCCGCGCACGATCTTGGGATTGATCTGCGTGCCGCAGTCATGCCCGACCCGGTAGCGCAGGATCTGCGGCGTGCCGAGGTCGGGATCGATGGCGATCAGCAGCAGGTGAAATTCGAAAGCGAAGCAGGGATACATGTGCACGCGGCCGTCCGCTGTCGGCAGTACGCCGCCGGTCGGCACCTGCATCACGTGGCTCACCGCCAGCCCCGGCTCGAAGCCCGGCGGCATGCGGTGATAGTTGCGGTAGGCGATGGTGACCAGATCGGCCCAGGTGCGCCAGTTCTGCGGAGCCTCGCGGTCGTAGACATTGCCCTGGTCGTACACCGCGCGGTCGAACGGAATGCGCAGATCGTGCGCGGCGATGGTCATCAGCTTGGTCTTCAGCTTCTCCGCCGCGTGGAAGGCGGCGCCTCCGAGCATGATCGCCATGCGGCTGCCGACCGGCGTGCCGCTCGGCAGCGAGTTCAACGAATCCGGCCGCGTCACCCGGATGATGTCGGGATCGAGGCCGAGCGCCTCGCCTATCACCGTGCCGACCAGCGTTTCGTGTCCCTGGCCCGACGAGGTGGTGTGCATGGTGGCGGTGATGGCGCCGCTGCCGTCCACGTTGATGCGGCAGGAATCCATGAAGGTGGACGTGGTGATGTTCGGATTGAGCAGCGCCTCGAAGGTGGCGTTGCCGCCTGACGGCTCGAGACAGGCCGCGATGCCGATCCCGGCGAGCTTGCCTTCGCCGCGCAGGCGATCGCGCTCCGCCTTCAACGCCGCGTAGTCGGTATCGGCCAGCACCTTGTCGATGACGGTCTCGTAATCGCCGCTGTCGTAGGCCGAGCCGCTCGGAATGGTGTAGGGGAATTCCTCGTGCCGGATCAGGTTGCGCCGGCGCACTTCCAGCGGATCGAGCCCGAGCGCATCGGCCACCTCGTCCATCATGCGTTCGAGCGCCACATTGGTCGGCCCCTGGCCGAAGCCGCGCACCGCCTCCTGCGTGGTCTTGTTGGTGACCACGGCGATGGCGCGGTACTGCACGCTTCTGATCTTGTAAGGCCCGACGATGGCGCCGACCGGCTTGCCGAGCTGGAACGGCGAGCGCCCGGCATAGGCGCCGACATTCTCCAGCGCCCGCATCTTCATCGAGCGCACCACGCCGTTGTCGTCGAAGGTCACCTCCACGTCGAACAGCCGCTCCGGCCCGTGCGCGTCGCCGCCGCGCATGTTTTCTAGCCGGTCCTCGATCAGCCGCACCGGAAAGCCGAGCCGACGCGCGAGGTAGCCCGCCAGCACCGTGTGCTTGATGCCGCGCTTGACGCCGTAGGAGCCACCCACGTCCACGTCGTGATGCACGCGTACCGACGACAGCGGGATTTTCAGCGCCGCCGCGATCTGGTCGGCATAGCGTGGCATCTGGATCGAGGCCCACACGTCGAGCATGTCGCGCCAGGCATCCCAGTTCGCCACCACGCCGAAGGTCTCGATCGGCACGGTGGCGCTGCGCGCCCATTTCAGCCGCAGGGAGAGCTTGCGCGGGCTGTCGGCGAAATCCTCGTCCACCGGCCCCCAGACGAAGCTCTTGTCGAGCAGCACGTTCGAGCCGTGCGCCGCGTGCACCAGCGGGCTTTTTTCGTCCATCGCCTGTTCAGCATCGAGCACGAACGGCAGCGGCTCGTAGTCGACTTCGACCGCCTCGGCGGCGTCATCGGCCAGTGCGCGCGTGTCGGCCACCACCGCCGCCATCCACTCGCCGGAATAGCGCGCCACTTCGTGCGCCAGCGGCCGGCGCGGCACGTCGGGCGTGTCGAGCCCGTTCATCAGCGGGGCTGTGGCTTCCGCCAACTCGGCGCCGTCCAGCACGTAATGAATGCCGGGCATCTTGAGCGCCGCCGTCTTATCGATGCTCCTGATGCGCGCGGCGGGATAGGGGCAGGTCACCAGGGCGACGTGCTTCATGCCGGGCAGATCGACGTCGGCGACGAACTGGCCCTTGCCGGCGACGAAGCGGCGGTCCTCGCGCACGCGCCGGTCCGATGCGACGTAGCGGAAATGATGCAACGTCTCGGTCATGGGTTAGCGCTCCACCGCCCGGTTGGCGCCGCGCATGCGCTCGGCGGCAAGCGCGATCGCCTCGACGATCTGCGCATAGCCGGTGCAGCGGCAGATATTACCGGAGATCGCCTCGACGATCTCCTCGCGCGTCGGCTCCGGATTGTCGGCGAGCAGCGCATGCGCCGTCAGGATCATCGCCGGCGTGCAATAGCCGCATTGCATGCCGTGGGTCTCGCAGAAGGCGTCCTGGATCGGCGACAGTTCGCCCGGCCCGGGCGTGACGCCTTCGATGGTCGTGACGGCGAAACCTTCAGCCTGCGGCGCAAACATGAGACACGAGCGCACCGCCGCCCCGTCGCACAGTACGGTGCAGGCGCCGCACACTCCGTGCTCGCAGCCGGCATGGGTGCCCTTGAGCCCGAGATGATCGCGCAGGCAGTCGAGTAGCGTGGTGCGCTCCTCCACCTCGAGCGCGTGCTTCTTGCCGTTGACGGTGAGCTCAATGCGCATGGGCGTTCCCCAAGCTTTGCGCCCTGGCGTCGGCGATCGCGCGCCGCGCCAGCGTCGCCGCGGCGCGGCGGCGATAGTCGGCGGAAGCATGCAGGTCGCTCAGCATCTCCACATCGGCGAGCGCGGCGCGCACCGCATCGCGCACTTTCGCGTCGTCGAGCGTGCCGCCGGTCAATGCCTGCTCGGCCGCTTCCAGCCGCAGCGGCGTATCGGTGGCCGCGCCTAAGCCGATGGCGATTCGGTGGCACTTGCCGTCGCCGTCGAGCGCAACCTGCGCCGCCGCTGTAACGAAAGCGAAGTCGCTGCGCCGCGCATTCACCTCATGAAAGCCGGTGCCGATCCTCTCCCCCTGCCAGACGGGAAAGCGCCCGCTTGTCAGGCAGGCGCCGTCCGGCAGGCCGTTGGTCATCAGCCCGGTAAAGAAATCGCGCGCCGCCAGCTCGCCCTCGGCCTGGCCAGCGCGGTAGCTCATCGTGGCGTCGAGCGTGACCGCGATCAGCGGCAGTTCCGCCGCCGGGTCGGCATGGGCGAGCGAGCCGCCCACGGTACCGCGCGCGCGGGTGGTGGCGTGGCCGATGAAGGGCACGGCGCGCTTGAGTAGGGGAACACGCTTCGCCACAAGCGGATCGCGCTCGACCGTGCATTGCCGCGTGCAGGCGCCGATGGCGACGCCGTCGTCGTCCTCGCGCACATAGGATAATGAGGCGATGCGGGCGATATCCACGAGCCGCGTCGGCCGCATCAGCCGCATCGCCATCATCGGCACCAGCGTCTGCCCGCCGGCGATGACGCGCGCACTGTCGTCGGCGGCCAGCAGCGCGCAGGCTTCCTCCACGTCGGCTGCGCGCGAATAGGCGAACGGTGCTGCCTTCATGAGCCCGACCTCCCCGGCGGCCGCATGATCGATACGCTTGCAATACCGTTAAAGTCCCGCGCGCACTAGAATCATTTACTTCCTAGTGACTCCTTGGTTCCGACGCTTACAAACGAATGTGCTGCAAAGGAATACAAGCGTCGGAACCGGGACACTAGGCCGTTTTTTCCTCGGCCAGGCCCAGCTCACGGATGGTCTCGGCCCGCATCACGAATTTCTGCACCTTGCCCGTCACCGTCATGGGGAATGCATCGACGAAACGGATATAGCGCGGGATCTTGTAGTGCGCGATCTGGCCGCGGCAGAATTCCTGGATCTCCTCCGCCGTCGCCTGCTCGCCGGGCCGCAGCTTCACCCAGGCGCACAGCTCCTCTCCATATCTGGAATCCGGCACGCCGATCACCTGCACGTCGGCAATCTTCTTGTTTCGGTACAGAAATTCCTCGATCTCGCGCGGATAGACGTTCTCGCCGCCGCGGATCACCATGTCCTTCAGGCGCCCCACGATGTTGCAATAGCCTTCCTCGTCGAGCGTCGCGAGGTCGCCCGTGTGCATCCATCGTGCGCGATCGATCGCCTCTGCGGTGCGTTCCTCGTCGCCCCAGTAGCCGAGCATCACGGAATAGCCGCGCGTGCACAGTTCGCCGGAGGCCCCCGGCGGGACAATGTGGCCCTCGGCGTCGACGATCTTGACCTCGACATGCGGATGGATGCGGCCGACCGTCCCGACCCGGCGCTCCAACGGATCGTCGTGCGAGGTCTGGAAGCTGACGGGGCTCGTCTCGGTCATGCCGTAGGCGATAGTGACTTCCGACATGTGCATCTCGTCGATGCAGCGCCGCATCACCTCAATCGGGCAGGGCGAGCCCGCCATGATGCCGGTGCGCAATGAGCTTAGGTCGAAGCGCTCGAAATCAGGATGACTGAGCTCGGCGATGAACATGGTCGGTACGCCGTAGAGCGCCGTGCACTTTTCGGCCTCGACTGTCTCGAGTGTCGCCAGGGGCTCGAACCCTTCGCCCGGATAGATCATCGCCGCGCCATGCGTCACACAGGCCAGATTGCCGAGCACCATCCCGAAGCAATGGTAGAGCGGAACCGGGATGAGCACGCGGTCCTGCGTGTCGAGCCGCTGCGCGTCGCCGATGAAGAAGCCGTTGTTGAGGATGTTGTGGTGGGTCAGCGTCGCGCCCTTCGGGGCGCCGGTGGTGCCGCTGGTGAACTGGATATTGATCGCATCGTCAAACTGAAGCGTGCCGGCGAGCTCGCGTAACTGCCGCACATGCCACTCGCCGCCCGCGTCCATGACATCGTCGAAGCGGAACATGCCGGGCCGCTCGTCGGCGCCGATCCGAATGACCGCGGCAAGCGTCGGCAGGCGCTTCGACGCAAGCGCGCCCGGCGCGCTGTGGTCAAGCTCGGGCGCCAGCTTGCGTAACATGCCGACATAGTCGCTGGTCTTGAAATGATCGGCGGTGATCAGCGCCTTGCAGCCGACCTTGTTGAGCGCGTATTCCACCTCCGCCAAACGGTAGGCGGGGTTAATGTTGACCAGGATCAGCCCTGCCTTGGCGGTGGCGAGCTGTGCGATCACCCATTCGGCGTTGTTCGGCGACCAGATGCCGACCCGGTCGCCGGGCTCGAGGCCGAGCGCCAGCAGGCCCGCGGCGCAGCGGTCGAGGCGCTCTGCGAGCTCGCCGTAGGTCCAACGCACCTGCTGATGCCGCACCACCAGTGCCAACTCGTCCGACCAGCGCGCGACGACATCGTCGAAATAGGCCCCGATCGTCTGCCCGATCAGGGGGACGGGCGAGGCGCCGTGGACGTAGCTTTGTGACAGTTTTTCCGGCATCGCGCAGGCCTTCCGCTCGGTTTTCTCGCCCCCACGCAATTGTCCGCCTTCAGGCCCATCGCTGCAACCGAAAACCGGCGCGGCTTCATGGAGTGAACGCGAAAGCAGGGCGTCCTAGCGCTTGCGGGACGCGGAAGGGGCGCCGGCTACAATTCCTCTCGCACTTGGCCATAGGCCAGAAGCGTGAACAGCACGGTCCCGCCAAGAACATTGCCGACGAAGGCCGGAACCAAAAACCCTGCGACCGTCTTCCAGGCGCCGATCTCGCCAAATGCAAGAAGCAGGAACGCCTCGGCCGATCCCGCGATCACGTGGGAGAAATTGCCGAGGGCGATCGCATAGGTCATGAGGATGATGACGAAGAATTCCAATCCCCGCGCGCTGGGGATCATCCAAACCATGGCGGCGATCAGAAAGCCCGCCGGGATGCCGTGCAAAAGCATTTCCAATGCTCCTTTCTCCATGAAATGTCGAGAAACGAGCAAGAATGCTTCAATCTGTTCCGATGTGAAAATGCCGAGATATCTTGTCGCAAAGCCGAAGAGAAGAGTCCCTACGAGGTTTGCGGCCAATACGATGCCCCAGAGGCGGGCCACCAGCAAAAACTTGCGGCAAGATGGCTGCAGCAGAAGAGGAAGAACCGCCGTTATCGTATTTTCGGTGAAGAGTTGCAGGCGTCCCAGCACGACGATCAGAAAGCCGGTGCAATAGCCGAAATATACGATGAGCGGGCGCCAGGGTGTCTCCGACAGCTTCTGCAGAAGCAGGCCTTGAACGACGACCGACATCGAAATGCTCAGGCCCGCTGCCACGCCGGACCACAAGAGCGAGCCGAGCGGCCGCGCCAGTTCCTCGTTACCTTCCGCACGGATGATGTGATAGACGAGCGGCACCGGCAGCCGCAGGTGGTCCTCGATCTCCTCGAGCTCCGCCTTCGAGAGTCGCTTGTCGCCGCTTTTCTTCTGGGAACCGGCCGGCATATTTTGCCTTAACAGATTCAGCGCTGGCTCACGCTGAACTGCGATTACTTGAACCGAGAGGCCGCGTCCTTGAAGGCTTTGGTCATGTTCTCCCAAGCGGCGTCGGCGCCCTTGCGCATGTCTTCCCAGGCGCTGTCGCTGGCAGCTTGAAGTCGGTTCAATTGCTCGCGGGCTTCGTCCCGCTGTTTTTTCATGGCCTCGACCTGCCTGTTATATTCACGCCTGGCGTCGGCCTGTGCGCCCTCGACTTGGGCGGAAAGCCTGTCGATCTCGGCATTCCATTCGTCGAGTTTTGCCTTCATTTGTTCGACATAGGCATCGCGATCTGACATGGCCATTTCTCCCGCGGTCGAAAGGATTCAGAGGTCACTTTCGATAGCGCCGCTCGCCGGCGACGCGTTGACTTAAATCAAACGGGCGGTGGTACTATTGGCATCCTCGTTCAGCACGTCCGAACGACGCGTCGCCTCACATCACGACAAACTCCGTGTTCTTCCGATCCGTCACCAGCATGTTTCCCGGGTAGTGCGTGATGCAGAATTCCGGCTTCACCGTCGCGATCACCGATTGCGGCGTCACTCCGCAGGCCCAGAACACCGGCAGCTCGTCGTCGTTGATCGGAACGGCGTCGCCATAGTCCGGGTTGCCCAGATCCGAAATGCCGATCAGCGCCGGATCGCCGATATGCACCGGCGCGCCGTGAACGCTGGGAAAGCGCGTGGTGATCTGCACCGCGCGGATGGCGTCCGCCGCCCTCAAGGGACGCATCGATACGACAAGCGGCCCGCGGAACGGTCCCGCTGCGGCCGTCTCGATCGACGTGCGGTACATAGACACGTTGCGCTTGAGCGTGATGTGGCGCAGCTCGATGCCTTCCGCCATCAGCGCTTCCTCGAACGAAAACGAACAGCCGATGACGAAGCTCACCAGATCGTCGCGCCAGAACGCAGCGATGTCCTCCGGCTCGGCCGCCAGCTCGCCATTCCGCCATATCCGGTAGCGCGGCAGGTCCGTGCGGATGTCGATATCCGCGCCCAGTTCCGGCACGCGCCAGTCGCCCGGCGCCGATGTGCCGATCAGTGGGCACGGCTTGGGGTTGAGCCGGCAGAAGCGCAAGAAGTCGGCGGCCAGGCGCTCGGGTAGAATGGCGAGATTGCCCTGCACATAGCCGGGCGCCAGCCCGGCGGTCGGCCCGCGATGCAGGCCGGCGCGCACGGCACGCCGCGCCGCCAGCCCGTCGGCGGGCGGCACCTCGTCTTCTCGATGCAAAGAAGTCACAGTCATGCGTGCCATCTATCTTGCGGCCGGCGCGCGCCTGCCTGCTTTCCGGGCAAGCCTACGACGATGCGAAATCTCCCACAACGCCAGCAAAATAGCGGTTGAAACTTGCCGCCGGAGCGCGTTTGCTTGGCACGCCAACAGAAGCCCTTGAAGGGCACGTCAGGGGAGGAATTGCCAATGTCACTGAAGCCGCATCGCGTCCGATGGCTGCAATGCGCGCTGACCGGTCTTGCTGTCGCCACCGTGGCGGTCCCGGCGCAGGCGCAAATGAAAGACAAGATCTCGCTCGGGATCGTGTCGTTCCTGACCGGACCGGCCGCCGCGCCGTTCGGTATCCCGGGCCGCAACGGCGCCGAGATTCTCATCGAGGAGCTCAATCACGGCAAGGTGCCGGCGCCGTTCAACAAGGTTGGCTTCGGCGGCATGAAGGTCGAAGCCAAATATGTCGACGAGGCGGGCTCGGCCGCCAACACGGTCACCGAATTCCGCAATCTGTCGCAGCGCGACAAGGTCGACGCCGTGGTCGGCTACGTCTCCTCGGGTAATTGTCTGGCGGTGACGCCGGTCGCCGACGAGCTCAAGCAACTCACCGTGCTGTATGATTGCGGCACGCCACGCATCTTCGAGGAGAAGCCGCGCCATTACGTGTTCCGCGTCAGCCCGCACGCCACCATGGATAATGTTGGCGCCGCGCACTACGTCGCCGACAAGTTCCCGAACCTGAAGAGCTACTCGGGCATCAACCAGAACTACGCCTGGGGCCAGGACTCATGGCGTGACTTCGTCGGCGCCATGAAGGTACTGCTGCCCAAGGCCAAGACCGACAAGGTCCTGTTCCCGAAACTGTTCGCCGGCGAATATGGCGCCGAGATCTCGACGCTGCTGACCTCGAGCTCCAAGGTGCTGCACACCAGCTTCTTCGACGGTGACTTGGAAAGCTTCGTCTATCAGGAGCAGGCGCGCGGCCTCGATAAGCGCATGACCATCGTCATGACCACCGGCGAGGCGGCGATCACCCGGCTGAAGGACAAGATGCCGGACGGCACCATCCTCGGCGGCCGAGGCGAGAACGGCCGGCTTGCGGCGGACACGCCGATCGCCAAGTGGTTTGCCAAGGTCTACACCGACCGCTACGGCATCCCGCCGTCCTATCCGTCCAGCCAGATGGCGCAGTCCATCCTCGGTCTCAAGCTCGCCTATGAGAAGGCCATGAAGGGCAACGCCAAGCCGTCGACCGACGATGTGGTGGCCGCGTTCAAGGGCATCTCCTTCACCGGCCCCGCCGGCCACGTGAAGATGGCGCTCGGCGACGGTCATCAGGGCATCACCGGCACCGCCTATGGCACCTACAAGTTCAACAAGAAGACCGGCCGGGGCGAGATCGTCGACATCAAGACCTATGCGGCCGATTGCGTGAACCCGCCCCCGGGCGTGCATTCGGTGGAATGGCTCAAGAGCGGCATGAAGGGCGCCAAGTGCAAATAGGCGCTGCGCGCTGACGACCCAATGACGCGGCGGAGGAGGGCGTTCGCTTTCCCCGCCGTCCCGTCCTCGTAATCCGCGGGGCTCTGCCGTGCTGACTGCCTTCGCCATTCTGACCGACGGCCTCGTCTACGCAGCCTATCTGTTCATCGTCGCCATCGGCCTCACGCTGATCTTCGGCGTGATGAAGATCCTCAACGTTACCCACGGCTCGTTCTATGCCTTCGGCGCCTATGGCGCGGCGACCGCGGTCGGCATCTCGGCCGAGAGCGTGCCGGCTGCGGTGATGTTCCTGTTCATGATCGCCGCCGCCATGGCGATCGGCATCGTGCTCGGCATCGTGCTCGAGCGCGGCGTGCTGCGGCTAGTCTACGGGCGCGACGAGGTCGTCGTCGTGCTGGTCACCTACGCCGCCTTCCTCATTCTCGAGGACGTCATCGTGCTGATCTGGGGGCCGCGCTCCTACGCGGCCTGGCAGCCCATGGTGGCCGCCGGCAATGTCGAGGTCGGCGCGCTGATCCTGTCCAATTACGACATCCTGCTGGTGGCGATCGCCGCCGGCCTTGCGGCCTTCGCCTATTGGGCGCTGCGGTTCACCCGTTATGGGCGGCTGTTGACGGCGGTCATCTTCGACCGTGAGACGGCGGCCGCCTTCGGCGTCAACGTGAGGATGATCTACACCATCACCTTCATCATCGGCGCCATGCTCGGCGCCCTGTCCGGCGCGGTGATGGCGCCCAAGATATCGGTCACGCTCGGTATCGGCGTCGAGGTGATCGTGCTCGCCTTCGCCGTCGTAGCCATCGGCGGCATGGGCTCGGTGGAAGGCGCGCTGGTCGGCGCGCTGATCGTCGGAATCTGCCGCGCGGCGGCCGTGCACCTGATGCCGCAGATCGAGTTGTTCGTGATCTACGGCGTGATGGCGCTGGTGCTGGTGGTGCGGCCCTACGGGCTGTTCGTGCGGGCGCAGCCGCGGAAGATATGACGCAATGACGGGGCGCGCCCAACTGATCGGCGGTCTTCTGTTCCTGCTGACGGCGGCGGCCGGGCCGGTGCTGCCGAACTGGGTCGTCTCGCTCGCCACCATCGCCTTCGCCAACGCGCTGGTGGTGCTCGGGCTGATCGTCTTGTGGCGCGCCGGCCTCGTCTCCTTCGGGCAGGCGCTCTATTACTGCGTCGGCGCCTATACAGTCGCGCTGGTGGCGCGCTGGACCGGGCTGACCGACGCGCTGGCGCTGGTCCTGCTCAGCGGCATTACCGCCGGCATCATGGGCCTGCTGGTCGGCCTACTGGTCGCGCGCTACCGCGAGATCTTCTTCGCCATGCTCAGCCTGGCGCTGTCGATGATCCTCTACGGTGTGCTGGTGAAGACCGAGTCGCTCGGCTCCACCGACGGCTTCAGCGTGGCGATCCCTACCTTCTTCGGCTATGCGCCGCAGGGCGATACGCTCGGGCTCGCGCTCTACTGGCTCACCCTCGGCGTGGGCGCGGCGTCTGCTTTGCTGGTGGCGCGCTATTTTCGCTCGGTGGCCGGCGCGCTGGCCGCGCCGATCCGCGACAATGAGATCCGCGTCGAGTTCCTCGGCGTGTCGGTGACCCGCATCATCCACGGCAAGGTGGTGATCGCCGGAATTCTCGGCGGCCTGGGCGGTGCGCTGGCGGCCATGACCGTCGGCCACGTCGATCCCAACATGTCCTATTGGACCACCTCGGGTGGTTTCGTTTTCGTGACGATCCTGGCCGGCGCCGGCTCGGTGGCGGCCGCCTTCATCGGCTCGCTGGTGTTCGAATCGGTGCGCTCCTTTGCCGTCGACGTCATGCCCAACCTCTGGCAGATGACGCTCGGCTCGGTGCTCCTGCTGACCATCCTGTTCCTGCCCGACGGCCTGGGCTCGCTGGTTACCCGGCGGCGGAAGGCGAAGGCGCCATGACCGCCATCCTCGACGTCCGCGATCTGGAAAAGACCTTCGGCTCGCTGGTGGCCGCGCGCGACATCACGGTGAGCATTCCCGCCGAGCAGACCGTCGGCGTCATCGGCGCCAACGGCGCCGGCAAGACCACCTTCATCAACATGATCACCGGCCACCTGCGCCCGAGCAAGGGCAGCATCTTCTTCGAAGGCAAGGACATCACCGGCAAGCCCTCGCGCACGATCACCCGGCTCGGCATCTCGCGCTCGTTCCAGGTGGCGCAGGTCTTCCCATCGCTCACGGTGTTCGAGAACATGTGCATCGCCGCTGCCGTGGCGCGCGGTGCCGGCGGCCTGCTCGGCAATATGACCGCGCCCATGCAGTCGCCGGCCGCAGCGGCCGAGGCGGAAGCCACCATCGACCTGTTCCAGATCGGGCGCTACCGCGATGCGCTCGCCGGCGTGCTGCCGCAGGGCGTGCGCAAGCTGCTCGATATCGGCATGGCGGTAGTCGGCTGGCCGCGCCTCCTGCTGCTGGACGAGCCGACCAGCGGTATCTCCATCGAGGAGAAGTTCGACCTGATGGCCATCGCCATGTCCGCGCTCAAGAGCCGCAAGATCACCGTGTTGTTCGTCGAGCACGACATGGAGATCGTCGCGCGCTTCGCCGACCGGGTGCTGGCCTTCTACGACGGCACAGTCATTGCCGACGGCACGCCGCAGGAAACGCTGAGCAACCGCCAAGTGCAGGAACTGATCAGCGGCGGTAAGGTCGCGCCCGCCGCGGCGGAAAGCAGCGCGCATGCTTAAGCTTTCCGACATGATCGTGTCGATTGGCACGGTGCCGGTCATCCGCCGCGCGTCGCTCGCCGTGAACGAGGGCGAGATGTGCGGTCTAATTGGCCGCAACGGCGCCGGCAAGACCACGCTGCTGCGCGCGCTGATGGGCGCGCTGCCGGCGAGCGGCCGAGCCGAGCTCGAGCATGTCGACCTGCTGGCTCTGCCGCCGCACCGGCGCGCCGCCCACGGCATTGGTTACATGCCGGAGGACCGCCGGCTGGTGCCGGAATTCACCGTTGAGGAGAACATCCGCCTGCCCACCTGGGCCATCAAGACCGACGGCGTCGATCAGCGGCTGGAATGGATCTTTGGTATCATACCGGAAGTGGCCCGCTTTGCCCGTCGCCGCGCGCTCGAACTGTCGGGCGGTCAGCAGAAGATGGTGGCGCTGGCGCGCGCGCTGATGGCCGGCACCCGCATTCTGCTGCTCGACGAGCCGTTCGAGGGCCTGGCGCCGGCGCTGGCGCGCCGGCTCGGCGAGGTGCTCGCCAATCTCAAGAGCGAGGGCGTCTCGGTGCTGATCGCCGAGTCGAATGAGGTGCACGTGCTCGATCTCTTGGCGCGCGCCTATTTCATCGAGCGCGGCGCGGTGGCGGAGACGAGGGGATAGCCGGCGCTGCCCTGGCGGGTCGGTTTAGCCGTCTGACGATTGCAATGTGCTAGATTTCCACCCATGGAGGTAGTAAAACTTACCCAAGCTTGCCGGCGCGCACTTCTTCAGTCGGACGACCTAACCCCTTGATTCCCTTCCCCTGGACACCCCATTTTGCCCCCGGCATGGTCCCCGCCATGGCCGCCAAGTCGGAAACCTTGCAGCTCATTTCCCGCCTCACGCCGCTTGCCGACGTGCTCGGGCTGATCGACCATGAGGTGAAACCGGTC
>JARRNI010000003.1:0-23331 GCA_037385125.1 Pseudolabrys sp. | reverse complement strand
CGCATTTGCCCGGTACGCGGTTTTTTCTGCACTATGGTGATCTCACCGACGCGACGAACCTCATCCGTATCGTGCAGGAAGTACAACCAACCGAAATCTACAATCTCGCCGCGCAGAGCCATGTCCAGGTGAGTTTCGAGACCCCCGAATATACAGCAAATGCTGACGCCCTTGGCACTTTGCGCTTGCTCGAGAGTATTCGAATTCTGAACCTTAAGGATCGTATCCGTTTTTACCAGGCGTCAACGTCTGAGCTTTACGGCAACGTGCAAGAAACACCGCAGACTGAGAAGACGCCTTTTTATCCCCGCAGTCCGTACGCTGCCGCCAAACTCTACGCCTATTGGATTACAGTCAATTATCGCGAAGCATATGGATTTCATGCCTCGAATGGCATCCTCTTCAACCACGAAGGCCCGCGTCGTGGTGAGACTTTCGTGACACGTAAGATTACCCAGGCAGTTGCGGCCATCCATCTAGGCAAACAGGACTGTCTGTACCTTGGCAATCTGGACGCCCAACGTGACTGGGGACATGCACGCGATTATGCCGAGGGCATGTGGCTCATTTTACAACAGTCTCAGCCCGATGATTATGTGCTTGCAACGGGTGAGACCCATTCCGTACGTGAATTCGTTGAGCTGGCCTTTGCAGAAGTCGGCATTTCTATTGAATGGCAAGGGCATGGCGTAAATGGATGCGGATTATGCAAAAAGACAAAACAAACCTTGGTCCGTGTGGACCCGCGTTATTTTCGGCCCACAGAAGTTGAGAGATTGCTGGGAAATCCCGCCAAAGCGCGCACTAAGTTGGGCTGGAAACATCGCGTTAGTTTCCAAGAACTTGTCCGTGAGATGATGGCAAGCGATCTCAAACTGATCTCTGAACGACCGACGGGCGGACTGAAAATAGATCGCGCTTAGAGCGCCTAAATACCGTTGCGCTCTCGCTCCCTGATTAATGCCGCGAGCCGCATCCACTGAGAGCCGCGGTTAGTTTGGCGCGGCTTGGCCCGCGCCGCAGCATCGCTTGTACTTGAGGCCCGAACCGCAGGGGCATGGATCGTTGCGGCCGACTTTGCTGTAACGGCGAGCGGTGCGCTCAGTATTGAACTGAGCGATCTTGCGCAGGACAATGGCTGCCCGTGGGATTGCGGTCGCAGCCTCGTCGAGAAGGTCGTCCATGTTATCGGCAGGATCGAAGTCCGAATCCCTGAATTCCAGGAAACCGATAAACGGCGTCAGAAGAGTTTGGAGATGCTTATCTTCGGCGAGGGAGGTCCAACCTTCGGGTGCCAGCGCCATGGCCTTGCTGAAGCCCCGAACCCACGCCCGCACGACGTCATGATTTGGTGTGTCGCTGGCGGTGACGAACAGTGGGCGATAGTCGGCAGGCTGTCCTGCTTCAATTTGTTTGAAGCCGGCATCGAGGGCCTCGACAATGGCATTGTAGCGACCCATCACCGCAGCCATGACGGTTTGCGCCTGAACGAGGCTATCGAAGGCAGGCTCACGCTGGCCCCAGATTCCTCCAAGCCAGTCCCTGGGACGAAGCTGATCGGGCGATACGACGATGCCGGTGAGATATCCGTCGAGTTCCATGGGCGACATGGTGCCCTTTGGCGCTGCCGGCGACGTCTGAAACCCTAGCCAGGTCGAAAGTGGGTCGACGGTCATGCCGCCAACTTTACGCGGTCCTTTCGCCGTTGCCCAGTTTCGCGGCAGCAGAAGGCCACACTTGCTCACAGGATGATCGGGGGATGCTGCGCCCGAGTACATCTCGGAGCCAGGGCTGGAGCCTGGATCGACGGCCTCTCGCCTCAATCATCGCGCTGCCAGCCGTCGGTTCAGTGCGCCTTCCTCAACATCGCCGTGTTCGGCGAGCCTGACGGAAAGGAGCGCACAAAACCGGCGCCTCTGCTCACGGCTATGGCCGTATAATCCTTCAACCTTCTCCGCGACGTACTCATTTACCTTGGTGCGCACTGGCGGCGGCAAGTGTTGCGACGACAAGACACGCTCAACGACCGCCGCCGACATGCCGGAATTCTTGTAGCCGTTCTTCAGGACGGCCCAGGCCGTACTTCGACCAAGCCCGAGCGCGTTGGCTTGCTCGTCAAGCGTATGGTGGCCTGAAGAAACCAGCGCGTCGGCGATTTCCCGGATTTTCGCTGACTGTCGCGCCTTCTTTGCGCCGAGCGTATCCGAACTACATACTGCGTCCGTGCTCACGTGCGGATTCGGTAATGAGGGCTGGAATACCATGCTCACATGCTCATAGGCGGTGACCTCGGTGCGAGCAAACCGCCGAAGGGTCCGTATGGTTCCAGCAAATTGCGCGATCAACTTGATGCAGATCAATTCAATCAGGTCACAACTTGATGCAATTCATTACTCGGCGTGAGCGGTCCTCAACCAGGGTTTGCCCACTCACCGCACCTAACAATCAGCTACGAGAGCTTGTACGTCGCGCGTCAGCCAGATTTCTAAATTACAGCTTTTACGATGCTAAAAAGTCCATATCCCAAGAGCGCCGTCCAGGCAACACTTAGCCCAACTCCTACAAGTATGAGAGCGACTGGCCAGATCCGCTGGAAATACGAAAAATTCTCTGCGGAGGGTGCAGTTCTCATTCGAATTTGCATCGGGTTACCTTTTACTCGTTCAGTGCCGGTCATTAAGCGCCGGCATCGGTGTTCTTGTCGCAGACTTGATATGTTAATGCCACTCGCCGCCCTGTTGGCGATCAAACCCTGAATAAGCTGACTAAGTAACCTTAAAGCGCATCAGCCATTCCAGGATGACGCGCCTATCGAAAAGTCCGATTAGAACATCATAAAGGGGGTAGTTTAGCACCATCAGAATCGGGGGTATAATTAGGGCTGCTGCTCAACGCGAGGCAAAAGGAGTTCGACATGCAAACCCTTGTAAACTTTTTTACGCTCCGCCCAACCTTTACGTTCTTCGGTCTGCAAATTGTTTGGTACGTTTACCTCGCGAACGTCATCATTCAGACTTACAATTCCGTTTCTAACAACTTTCGCGTCCTCGCGCAGAAGGGTGTCCACGTGGAACTATGGTCGGTAAACTGGCTCCCCCTGCTCCTCGGAGTGATTACGCCGCTCCTTATTGTTCGGCTGCTCATAGAGGTTGCTGCCATCATCATTTCCGAGCACAGCTCAAAGACATAACACTCCGCGACGAATAAGCGAAAGAGATTGCTCTCCAGACCTCTACATAGGAATACTCGTGGCCCCTGGCCGCGCGGGTATCATGGAACCCGGCACCTGCCGATTGAATCACTTATCCGTCGTCTTCCTCGCGTTCAGCATCAATTCGGCATTCCCATTCTCAGTCGCATCGTGACGGTAACTGACGGCCGAGTCGTTACCACGGTACAGTCAATTGCGCCGGTCATCATCAATAATGGGGACAGGCTCGACAATTAACTTACGGTTGCTGCAACGTATGTCATGCTGCCGCAAAGATTCGCACGAGGCAGTCCATGCTCGCCAAGACACTTGCTGAGAAAGTTCCCCACCGCGTTGACCTGGAAACGCTTGACAGTTTCTTGATATCCGACCGTGCCCCGCCGGGCTGCATGATGTTGTCCGATCTCGATGGCTTCCTCACCGGGATTGTGATCGCACCAGAAATGATCTTGCCGAGCAAATGGCTTCCATTGATCTGGGGCGGCGAGGAACCGGAGTTTGCCGACGAAGCCGAAGCGGAGCTCATCCTCGGCATCGTCATGGACCGCTACAACGAGATTATACAGCAGGTCCAGGACCGAGCCCCCAGCCCTGTCTTCTGGTGCGCTCGCGGCGGAACATTCATCGCGACCGACTGGGCTGAAAGGTTTCTGCAAGCCATCGCGCTGCGCGTGGATGCATGGGAACCGCTGCTCAAGTCCAAACGAGACGGGCCGGTACTATTTCCGATCCTGGCGTTGTGCAGCGACGAGAATGGCGACTCGCTGCTCGGGGTGTCACCAGATGAGGAAGCTTGCGCAATGGAGCAAGCGACCACTTTCATTCCAGGCTGCGTCAACGCCATAGCCGACTATTGGCACAAAAATGGTCCCAGGCAGATCTCGATGCCTTTCGCCGCCGGAGTGCCGTCCTATCGAACGTCAATCAGCATTGGCGGCATCGAACGAACAATACAAAAGAGAAGGTAAGAGAAGTCGCGATGTGCGTGCTCCAAATAGCTCAGTTCGCTGAAACAATGCGGCATCGAGCGGGCTAGCTGGGACACGGACTCCTATTAAATCGCAGCCACAGTTGCGGGCGCGGCAGAGGGGAAGCCTAAAGCAGATCCGCTCCTCGGCGGATTGTTGGTTCAGGCCGGTTCATACGTGGTCGGTGAGTTCGTAGCGCATGATTTGAGGCACTAGTTTTTAAAAGCTTTAATCACGCGCTAGAGGCATCATCAATGCGCGACGGCCGTCATGACAGGCGCCAATATCCTCATTTTACTGCCGCTTTCGGGGGCAAGGCTCACATGGGGGCCCGCTGCTGGCCCCATCCAGGTCGAAAATGGCACATAGCGGTCCGCGCTGCCACGCTCATGGCCGCCAACGCGGTCGACGGCACTTGAATTGCTTTGGAATTTGGCAAAAAATAAATCAACCTAAAGCGGCAAATTTCGGGGACGGCCAATGAATGACGAGCCAATCGATTTTTGGTTCACGATGGGTAGCACCTATTCGTATCTGAGTGTCATGCGGATTTCAGAAAGGGAGCGGACCGCGGGGGTGACGTTCCGCTGGCGACCATTTCATCTCCTGATCATATTGCAAGAGATGAAGCACGTCCCATTCGCTGATAAGCCGACCAAATCTGCGTATATGTGGCGAGACATTGAGCGTCGTGCTGCGATGTACGGGATTCCTGTTCGGGTACCGGCACCATATCCCGCAAAACAGTCAGGTGTCGCCAATCTCATAGCGACCGTAGGCATGCAGGAAGGCTGGGGCGAAGACTACGTAGGTGCAGCTTATCGACGGTGGTTTCAGCTTGGCGAGGAAACCGGGAGCGAACCCAACCTGTCGGCGAGCTTGCGCGATATCGGTCAGGACCCCTCGCGCGTGCTTTCTTTGGCCGAATCCGACAATGCAAAAGCCGCAATGATGGCGGAGACGGATACTGCACGGGAGCTTGGAATTTTTGGTTCACCGACCTTTGTCGTCGGCCGCGAACTCTTTTGGGGCGACGATCGGCTGGAGGATGCAATCAGTTGGCATAGGTTAGGCCGCGTGCAGCCTACCTGACATGCCGGGCATTTATCCGGTGAGATGCGGAAAATGCATTTCGATTGAATTCAATTATGCGCGCGAACCGCGCTCGTCATTTTTTTGCACCCCCGAGCCCGATACGGATATGCGCCATTCCCATATTAAGGTTTCTTGCTCACGGTAAACATGAAATCCAATTGGACAGGGACGGTTTGTCTTTTATGGTGCGGGCAATCTCTAGCAGGAGAGCCCATGGTCAATTTCTTTCTTTGGGCTTGTTCAAGGGAAGAGCCAGATGCAGGAACGCCGCAAAATAAATCGCACGCGTGTGCTCAAGGGGGCCAAATTTTTACTTAAGAACTCCTCGGTGAGGGATTGTGTTGTGCGCGATTTGACCAACGCCGGCGCGGGTGTTGAGGTGCCGAACACCCTCGAGTTGCCACAGGCATTGGATTTAACCTTTGATGGCGGACGCTCACTTCGACAGTGCCGCCTTGTATGGCGGAACATAAACAAGACCGGCGTGGAATTTGTATGACGTGCGTCAGCTTCTGCTTTGGCGGCTGGGCGAAGCGGAAATGTGCCGGTATGCTCACCCGGCGGCCTCGATCCGGAATGCCCCCTATCAGGCATGGGAGACTCGCAGCACAAGCTCAGATTAGCCCTGCTTAGGCCGCGTTTCATTGCATCCAGATCTGAGTGGGAAAAGCTCTATTTTCTGAAGCCCTTGGCGAGAAACGCCTTTCGATTGATTTGAATCAAAGCAAAGCCAACCGTGCAGGCATCATAAGGTTGCAATCTATCATTGGAGGACAACCATGTTGAAGCGTATGGCCTCTATAGGCGCGGCCGTGATTCTGGCTGCGGCTGCTTTTGCAAGCCCTGCGAATGCTCGCGGGGGCGGTCACTTTGGTGGGCACGGCGGCGGCCATTTCCGTGGCGGTCATTTCGGCGGGCACGGCGGCGGCCATTTCGGTGGCAGTCATTTTGGTGGGCACGGCGGTGGCCATTTCGGTGGCAGTCATTTTGGTGGGCACGGCGGTGGCCATTTCGGTGGCGCTCGTGTTGGCGGTGCTCGCGTAGGCGGGTTTCATTACCGTGGCGGTCGCGTAGGAGGCATACATTACCGTGGTTCGCGTGTGGTTGGCGGCAGCTATCGCGGTCGCTACTTTGCCGGCGGCCATCGCGGTCGCTATTATCGCGGCCGGTACGGCCATCGTTATCCATACTACAGGTACGGTCGCTACTGGCCTTATTGGGCCGGGGCCGTAGCCGTTGCTTCGGCATGGCCCTATTGGGACGACTACGGATGGCCGTACTATTATGATGAGGGCTATTACGCGGAGCCGCCGTATGACAGTGCCGTGGCATACTGCATGCAACGGTTCAGGTCGTACGATCTTCGTACCGGAACCTACCTAGGCTACGACGGACGTCGGCATCCCTGTCCCTGACAGATTCCCCGGCCGCTGCCACTGATTAAACAAAGCTCGAAGAGACCGCCACGGCACAAGGCGGTCTTTTTTCGTTCACCGCGCGTCGGGCTGCTCCTTTCCCCGTAGGCGGGCATCGGATCGCGCGGGCCGCGCGATCCTATTAGCGACCAACAACTCATATAGAAGAATGGATTTTGCTCCGACGCTCGCAGCCAAGGACTGGCGCAATTTGCGGCGAAATGCTCCTGCAACTCACTCCATTCAAAACTTATATCGGACACGGGTTCACGCTGGACATGCCAATCGCGCTAGTGAATTTCTGCTTTCCGGCCGATGCCGTGCATGTTTAATGCATTGTTTATAAGGGCTGGCCCTAATCCCAATCCCTGTCAGCTCGGGTCCGAAAAGAACGGAAAACATTTCCATCATTTACTTTATCGTGGGCCGCACTCGAAACGTGAGTTGCGGCCAGGGCGATTAGAATTATTTTACCAAGGTCACCGACGTAACTGAAATCGCGGCCTGTGGCAAAATAATCTTCATTGTTATCAGTGATATTAGGCGAACCCGCTGAAAGTGAGTATTTACCATGCAACTACGCCGCTATCTCGTAGTCATATTCGCACTGGCTGCAACGTTAGCTACGGCAGATCTCACGCGTGCTGACGTTCTTATCAAGGTAGACAAAGCAGCGCAGCATTTGACCGTCACTGTAGACGGCGTTGAACGTTATCAATGGCCGGTTTCTACCGCGCGCCCGGGCTATACCACTCCAAATGGCGTCTATCGTCCGATCCGGCTTGAACAGCGTTGGTTCTCAAGGAAATACGACGACGCTCCAATGCCCTACTCTATCTTCTTCCACGGCGGCTACGCTATTCACGGCTCTTATGAGCTTAGCAGGATCGGCAAACCCGCTTCGCATGGGTGCGTGCGCTTAAACCCCAAAAACGCTAAAGTGCTATTCAAGCTTGTTAAAGATGAGGGCATCGATAAGACCCAAGTTGTCGTTGAGGGGCCTGCTGCCTCCGCATATCGGGAGGCGCACCTGGCGCGTTCGCCATCTACGCCGCCAACTCCCCCTAATTCGAGGCCCCATGCGATATCGGCTAAGGGACGTGTCGACGGCGCCCAATCGCCTCGGTTTGTTGGCCCGTTCGAAGCGCTTTTTTCATATCTGAGTAATCATATGGACAACGATAAGACGCAAGTTGCAAGTAAGGAGCGTGATGCCTCCGCACATCGGATGGACGCGCAGCTGGCGCATTCGGCAGCGGCACCTGCTACTCACCACGATCCACGGCGGCCGTCATCGCATGCGATGTTGGCTGCGGGAAGCCGTGTTCGACCACATGTAAAGCCGGCGCACCAAAATCCTTCACCCAAATCGCCCAAATTTGTCGGTCCGTTCGAGGCGCTTTTTTCCTCTATCCGTAATCATCAGGGCATCGATGAGGCGCGAGTTGCGAGTAAGGGGCCTGCCGCCACTGCATCCCGGATGGAGGCGCACTTGGCGCACGCGCCATCTACAACTCATACTCTCCATGAGCCACGACGACGGCCACATCATGTGACACCTGCTTCGCGAAGCCACGTTCCGCAGTATGTTACCGCCCAATCGTCTCGGATTCCGTTTTATTCGTCTTATCGGTAGTCATCAGACAAATTATGAGGCGCGAATTGCGAACGAGGGGCCTACCGCGCCAGCATACCGTACTTACCATGATCCATGGGGGGCGTTTTTTCGTATATCCGTAGCCATGGCGGGTAGCTGAGGAGCTATTTGGCGCTCAATGTTCTTGGTCAGGTGCCTTAAACCCGGTAGTAGGTATAGCCAACGATGCGATTGTTCCTTTTCGTGAAAAGGCACTCAAACAGCCCTCCAGGGGCTTCTGTCTCATCGCACTGACGACGTTTTTATGAAAAAACAACGAATATAAGTTCCCTTTGGGCAATACAATTGGTCTAGTCTATTTAACTTTACCTGAGTTGTGCGGGGCCGGAAAGGAGGCCGCCATGAGACTCATAACGTCCGCCGTTGTCTGCGTCATCGTTTTATATTTTGCGGACATGTATTACTTCAACAGCACATATACCCGTGCTGTCGAGTCGATGATTTCTCAGATTTCAAGTCGCTTTTGATTTGAGGGCTTCCACTCTAAAGAGTAGGCAATCGGCGGCGAGCTGTGCTTTGGTCGGTTACGACCTCGGCGGCCGCAGACCGTCCCGATGACGTCGATGCACTCAAGGCGATGATCATCGCCTTGACCGAGAAGGCTGTTGCAGCCGATGCCGAAGTCGCCGAACTAGAGACACTCAAAGCCCGCGCCGATGAGCGCATTGAGCGGGTGACCTCGATCATCGAAATGCTGGAACGGGCTCGCTACGGCAAACGCTCCGAGAAGCTTAAGCCTGATCTTATAAACGCGGAGCAGCAGGGCTTTTGTCTTCGACGAGATCGAGATGAGCCTTGCCACAATCAAGGCCGCACTCGGCACGCCAGAACGGTCCCATCTTTATGAGTCGGCCTGAGCTCAGCTGGCAGGTAGCTCGTAAAGACGCACACATGCAGGTGACGCCAGCCAGCCTGCTCTTTTGGATCATGCGGCCTGCCACAATTCTGTCACAGCAAGACCTGGGTTGCACTGCTGCCATTGGCAATAGCCTGAGCCTATTGCTGCGTCGGGCAGAACATTCCGATTCCCAAGATGCACGTTTAGGTATCAGTTGCCTCTCGCACCCGTCTGACAGCAACGAGCATTTTTTTAACGATTAACGAACTCGGTTTATCTGCTCATATAGTTGGCACGATTGATGCGAAGATTATCACACACCTCATCTGCCGGACTCCAGAAAACAAGCGCAACATAAATTGAATAAATGCCATTACGAGAGCGTGGATAATTGCCCACGGCTAGGCACGTTCATCCGTGCTGTCACAGTTCTTGCATGCGTTCATGATGAATATCAATGGTAAACACAACGTTGAGGTGCTCGGATGAGCTTAAGATCTTATATTGATGCCATGGCAAATTCGAACGACCCAGGCATCTCAATGGCCAAGCGAACTACCGGTCGCAGTGAGATTTTAACCCGCAAGACCGAACGGAAGGATCTTCAGCGGGCGAAGATTCGCGAAATAGGCGAAGCCGTCATCGCGTCAGGATTCGGTCACGTTGAAGAGCAATCGAAAGTCCTCAATGTTCCTCGGAGCACGGCTTGGGTCATATTGCAGGCTAAACACAAGGCTTCCGGGCTCTCGGCCAGCATCATTAAAAGAATGCTGACATCCCCAGACCTTCCTCCGACGGTTAGAAAAAAGATTCTTGAATATATCGACGAAAAGGCAAATGGCTTATACGGAGACAGCAATCCGCAACTTCTCAGATTTAAAGCAAAATTGTTAAAGTACGGGATTTTGTCCGATGATGAGATCGATCTGGGCCGCTCGCAACGCCAGACAAAAGCTTTCAATGGGCAGCACCGCTGACCGGCGGCGCCGGCGCACTGAGCGGCGTTCACACTGCCAAGAAACGCGGGAAACCGCCGTCGAGCACCACGCAGGTCAGGCGGCCGCTGGCATAGGCGCCGGTGTCGATGCCGATGCGGTTCGGCCGCACTTCCGGCTCCGGCACCGGGGTGTGGCCGTGAACGACGGTCTTGCCGAAATCTTCTGTGCTCGCGAGAAACTCGCCGCGGATCCAGATGAGGTCTTCCTCGCGCTGGCAATCGAGCGCCACACCCGGCCGCACGCCGGCATGGCAGAAGAAATAATCGCCGGCGCTGAACCACGTCCTCAGTCCGCGCAGAAAATCGCGGTGGGCGGGCGGCAGCGCCGCGCGCAAGGCATCGCGCGCGGCGGCGAAGTCGGCGCGCCCCTGCCCGCGCAGGTCCACGCCATAGGAACGCAACGTCGCCAGCCCGCCATTGTCGAGCCAATGCGGGCCGACCGCGGGATCGGCCAGGAAGGCCTCCAGCATGTCCTCGTGATTGCCCTTGAGGGCGACCAGCGGCGCCGCGAATGGGTCCTGCGCCAGAAGGTCGATCACGCCGCGCGAGGCCGGGCCGCGGTCGATATAGTCGCCCACCGTGACCGTGAGCGCCGCGGGGCCATGCTCAGCGACGTCGCGCGCGATCGCTGCTATGGCGCGCTCTAAAAGGTCGAGACGGCCGTGGATGTCGCCGATCGCGTAGATGCGTTGCGGGCCCAGCCCGGATTTCTCAAGTGGCATGACAGATGGAAGGTACCGGTTCGGTCATGCCTCCGCGTAATAATCCGATTGGTTTGAATCAAGACCGGCAGCGCGTCGCTGGAAAAAGAATTATTACATGGTTATCCGTCGGATGATCAGCGCGACGCGCCCAGCCAGCGTGGCGGCCCGGCCGCCGGCCCATCTCGCCACAAAGGGCGCTGCATTAGGCGGTCGACGCGCTCGCTCCACGCCGGCGGAGCCGTTCACAATTGCCGACAGAACCATCAGATCGCCAGTATTTTGTCGCCGGAAGATTGAACAATCTCTGCTTGTAATATAGGCAGATTAATAAACTAGACGACGTTACTAGTGCTTCGGCACGCCGGAAGCAGCGACCGCGCTGAATTCCGCGTACTTCCGACGGACTTCCACCTTCTCGCGTCATCGCCTGCTTTCCAAGAGCTGGACCAGCAGCGGCAGCAGCGAACTGACATCGGTCGGCAACGCGCCCGGCTGGGATGGCGGTGTCAGCGAGCCGGCAGGCTTGCCCATCAACAGCTTAACTAAGAGCTCTATCAAATGGATCTGCGCCCCGGCCGGCGTCGCCTGCAGCAGCAGCGGCAGCAGCAGCGGCAACAGCGAAGGAAGATTATCGGTGTCCTGGCCGGGCTTGGCGCCAGCATCGGCGATCGATCTTCCGGTCGAGCCCAACAAGGCGAGGATGAGCGACAATAAACGATTGGAATCCAGTCCTTCACCCCCGTTTCCGGTCTGGATCGGACCTTCCTCCTCGCCAACCAGTGAAATCCCCAGGGCCTCGGCCGTTTCCGGCCCCACCGCCCCGTCGACCACGAGACCTACTGCCCGTTGAAACTCCGCCACGGCGGCCTGAGTTTCGGGTCCATAGTCGCCGTCGATTTCCCCTGGATCAAAACCTCTTGTTGCCAACGCCTGTTGGATCTTGAAAATGATCTCCCTCTTCATGTGCGGAGCGCCAGGCTCGTAAACGATTTCAGGCGGGTCAACCTTTGGCGTTGTTCCGGGGGCGAGATAGGTGATCTCGGGGATGAGGACCCCGGCGTTCCACGTCCTGCCACGAACCGTGTCGGCAACAACTCCGTATCTTCGTCCCTTGGCTTCTACGGTGCCGCCCTTTCCATCACATATAGCTATATGGCCCATCTCGCCCGGTCCCGGCGGAAAGCGCAGCACGATGCCGCCAACCGTCGCGGCGGCCTCGTCGACGGAAACACGTTTGCCCTTCTTTCCGACGTCTCGTTGCCAAGCACCCGTGTAGGCATCCGCTTCAGCAGGTTTCGCATCATCGTCGATGCATCCGTACAAGAGCCCCGCCTCCTGAAAAACCAGCCAGGACATGAACTCGGCGCAGTCCCATGGTCCTTGCCAATTCTTGTCGTTTTTCGGCACCACCACGTTACGATAATCTTCGCCGATGTGCTCACGGGCCCGCTTCAACAGTCCGGCTCCGGTCTTTTTGCCACGCTGTGTGGGGGGAGTGTCAGGCCCGAGACTCGCTAGATATTTGTCGGCGCTTCCCAGCTTGAACATCGCATGGGACTGGCGCCATTGCTGTTCTGTGAGGTTATTGCCGCGACCAGACTCCCGGTGTGCAATCGCTTTCAGGAGCGCGATCGCCTGGCTTTCTTCATCCATCATCGCTTTCGTTAGCATGCTGTTCGAGTCGTAGCCCGGCACGCCGAACCCGTGTCCTCCCGTCCATTTGGTTCCGGCGGCACCGATCGTCATGCCGGTATAATTGCGATAGAGCAGATCGAAGTTCGCAGCGGCTCCATTTACCGGCGAAGGAAACCGTGCGATCTTGTGTCCGCCGCCAATGATCCCGTACCCGGTTTGGCCGAACCGTGCCGCCTCCGTGCTCGGATATTGCGCGCCGGGATTGTTATAGCGAAAAGATGCCGGCGCGAGCCCCGAGACATCGTTTCGGCGGGTTGCAGTCGAGTCATTTGTAGAGGGGCCAATTGCGTTAGCCATTCTGGCCTCCTTATGCTCAGGCTACAAAAACGATCGGAGCATGGAGTGACGTAGCGTGAAGTGCGTATTTTATACGACTTAACTTACTCCAGCGGAAGTACACCGCTCATGTCCAGGCCAGTCTATTCGAGCAGCATCGCGCGGCGCAAGCGGAGCGAGATACCGACCACCATGACGTCCTCGGCGTACCCGGCGGGTCCGCGCGCGACCGCCTTGGCCGCATAGCCCATGCGGTCGCATCATCTACGGCCCCCGCTATTGTGGCGTCCTTCCGCTTTAGGGGCGGAGCGGAAGTGGGGCGGCAGCCAAAGCTGGCAGGCCAGCTCGAAAATGCCCCTGAACCGACATTGTGTGGGCAGTCGGGTGAGAACGGCAATGTCCAGCTTCAATACGGCTAATTATATCATGGACATCCTATCGCAAACCCAGTTTTATGCTTTTTCGTAATTTCCCTAAACCGCGATCTACTCGCATTAGGGGACGAAAATTAAGCGTTGCATGAGTCGATCACGGGGAGGAACGTATGATGCGCTTGGTTTACCAATTCGGCATCGCGGCTGCTTTCTTGTTCGTAGCTGGCATGGCTGTCGATGCTGCGCACGCTGCCAGTTCAAAGGCGCAGATTGAGCGGGGCAAATATCTGGTCAGCATCATCCCGTGCACTGATTGCCATACACCAGGGACATTTCTCGGGCATCCTCAAATGAACCGTTATCTTAGCGGCTCGGAGGTGGGCTTCGAAGTGCCAGGGCTTGGTATCTTCTTCGGCGCCAATCTAACACCTGACAAAGAGACTGGCCTCGGCAATTGGACCAAGGAACAAATCGCGACAGCAATTCGGACTGGTAAACGGCCAGACGGCCGCATCCTCGCCCCACCTATGCCAGTGGCGTCGTTCAAGCATCTGACTAAGGCGGATGCTTTGGCGATTGCTGCCTATCTCAAAACCTTGCCGCCAATCAAGCACAAGGTAGCCGGCCCGCTCGGACCGAAAGAGAAGCCGGCTGCAGGTTTATTCGTCTACCAGGTCGTTCCAGCGGACAAGTATGTGCCAACTCGACCGCCCCCGAAGTGAACTAACGTGAAGTGGGCCATCGAAGCAGACGCCAGAGTAACGCCCGACGGACCGCTATTCCCTACAAGAGCCTGATGTCGCCCTTTGGCCCGTTTGTGACTTGCAGCGTTCTCGCTGAGGCTTCTGCATTCGAGGCTAAACCGGACCTGCAGCGGCAGGGCCGAAATGGCGCTGTTGACCCGATTTGGACCTGGGCGGCAGCGCTTGGCGTCAGTAGACGCAGGCGCAATGGTGAAATTTGCGGTCCCGGCAATCTGGAAAACCCACTGGGTATCGGCTAAATTCCATCGTCGACCGGCAGACAGGACGCACCGCATGAAACGACGGCTTGCGGCGGTACTCGTGGCGGATGTCGTGGGCTATTCCGGCCTCATGGAGCGCGACGAAGAAGGAACGGCTGCGCGCATGTCCGCTTGCCGCGCCATTGCTGATGCCGAGATTGCGAAAGTCGAGGGCCGTCTGTTCAAGGCGATGGGCGACGCGGTGCTAGCGGAATTCAGTAGTCCTATGAATGCGGTGCATTGCGCCGTAGGCATTCGTGACGCATTGGCGCTGGCCGAAAAGGGAAAGGAACAGCCGCTCACGATGCGTTTCGGCCTGCATCTTGCCGATGTGCTGGTTGAAGGCGACGACCTTATCGGAGACGGTATCAATTTGGCCGCCCGCATCCAGCAGGCGGCGGATCCGGGCGCTATCGATCTCAGTGGCGCATTATTTGAGCAGATTCGTCGAACGTCGCCATATGACTTCGACGATCGGGGCGTGCGAAGCTTCCGCAATATCACCGAGCCGGTACAAATTTACCGGCTGCGTGGAGAGATGAAGCGGCACCGATTCCAGATCACCCATACCCAAGCAAAGCCGAAAATTGCAAAGCGGCCATTCTCGCTAGCATTGATGCCATTCGAGGTGCCCGCGGCCGACGAGGACCAGTACTTTCTCGCTGAGGGGATCGCCGAGGAATTGCTCTTCGAGCTAGGCCGCTTCCGCAAGCTTTTTGTCACTTCGCGCTCGGCGACCCAGGCGCTCGAGGGTGCGCAAGCCGATCCGCAAAGCGTCGGGGAGCGGCTCGGCGTGCGGTACGTGCTGACCGGTGCGATTCGGCAGCTTGGACGCGGTGTCCGCCTGTCTTTGACATTAACCGAAACCGAAGCCGGGACCGTGGTCTGGAGTGACCGGCAAAGCCTGCCGATGAACGAGTTGCTCGATCACGTCGATGATCTGGTTTCCCGTATCGCTTCTACCGTGCTGGGCCGTATCGAGGAAAGCGATATCGCGACGGCGCGCCGCCTCAAACCAGAGTCGATGACGGCCTTCGAGTTTTACCTGCGCGGGTTGGAATATCATCGCCTCGGCAGGATCACGGACGAAAACCTGCGCCAAGCGGTAGGATGGTTCAAGCGTGCAATCGAAGCCGACCCCAATTTTGCGCGGCCTTACGCAATGCTGACTTGTTCCTGGTCTAACCTGCCGGATTTCGATCTCGCCGAAGGCACGCGCCACGTGGAACGTGCGCTGGCGCTCGACCCAAACGAACCGGAAGCACATCGGATCATGGGCTCAATCAAGATGAGCTCCAGCGATTTCGATGCCTCGCGTCTGCATCACGAGAAAGCAATGGCGCTCAGTCCTTCGGACGCGTACATCAAGGCACGATCTGCGGCCTATTACGTCTTCGCGGGCGAGCCCGGGAAGGCGCTCGAACTGCTCGACGAAGCCGAACAGCTTGACCCCTTCCTTCCAGTCTGGTGCGTTGAGGAGCGAATTGCCGCACTTTACGCCCTCGGCCGATTCGAAGAAGCGGAGGCTGCCGGACGCGCGCTGCCCTTCCAGACCCGGCGCTCGCGGCTTTACCGGGCCGCTTCCCGCGTCGCGCTCGGCGATCTCGACGGCGCCCGGCAAATCGTCGCTGAGGCGGTGGCAGCCGCCCCAGACTTGACCACTGAGTATATTGAGCGGATGGAATACTACCGCGAAGATGGCGTGAAGGGCCAACTTATCGACCGTCTCGTTGCGGCCGGGCTGCCGCCATCCACGCCGGTGGCGGACGTCGCGTGACGCAAAGCTTTTGGTTCCTGAACTCCGAACAGAACATTGTTCAACTTGTCGGCTAATGGCCCGTCGCGTTACTTTGCAGCGCTGCAAAAGCATGTCGGCAGCTGGAGCAATAGCGGACATCCGAGGACTTCGGCCGTTGACCGCCCATGTAGCGAATGATCCCATTAGCAGAAGTATCTACTTTATGGCGCTGCAATTACGAACTTAAATTTGTTTTCCATGCGGTAAGAGCCATCCGGCTTCTTAAAAGGTGCCAAGGCCGGCATGAGTGTTGCGCGTACCTTTTCCTCGCCGTTGCGCCTCAATGCTAAGATACCTGGCCCCGATGCGATAAACCCGCGGCATGCAGCGTCATCGTTCGAATAGACAAATGGCGTGTCTGCTATTGCCGATTGTTCCGGCTTCAGTCCGGCGTACGACAACATATTTTCGAGCACATTGGGCTCGGAAAGTGCGAATGGACCGGGAGCACCGGGTGGCGGCGGTGGTAGAATGGCACTCAGGGCCTTGAGGACAGAAGCTGCCTGACAATCCTGGGCGCGACCCCAAACCGCCATACTGACTTTTCCGTTGGGCTTGGCGACACGCTTTGCCTGCCGCAGCGCATTCAGTGGATCGGCCGCGAACTGAAACGAATTGAAGCCAGCGACGAGATCGAAGGTATCGTCGCTGAATTGGAGATCCTCCATTTCGCCAACGTGAAAATCACCGGCAGGGGTGCGCGATTTGGCAATATCGACCATGCCCGTGGCTGCGTCTAGGCCGGCCACCTGAGCGCCGCGTTGCGCCGAAAGATGACAGAACAAGCCCGATCCGCAGCCGACATCCAGTACGCGTTGGCCAGCTCCGATGCCCGTGGCGTCCAGCACTGCATCAAAGAGTGGGGTGCACAACGGCTCTTGGAATTCGGCCCAATCATGCGGCGAACCGCTCCAAAGGTCGCCCTGTATTGTTGCGGTTCCCATAGAAGCTCCTTTTGTTTATTTCCACTGCACCCTTATCAATTTTGATCGGCGCTGCAATGCTTCACTGCGGAAGGCCCAAATGCCGTTATTGGACACTGATCGGATCGCTTCGGCGCGAATGCCTGGATCATGTTTTGATCTTTGGCGAGCGCCATCTGCATCGAATCCTAGCCGCTTACTCATCATATTATAATGAAACCCGCACGCATCTTGGCTTGACCAAAGACACACCGACATGTCGGCCGGTGCAACGATCCGGAACAATCGTGGCGACGCCAGTTTTGTCCGGATTGCATCATTGCTACGCCCGGATATGATTTTCAGGAGGGACAGCCCCGTCTCGGCAGCCGACATCCAGCAAGGTCTTGCCGCCAAAGGGTCCGAGAAGTTCGAAAAGGAGCCGCAGGTCCAGGTTATCCGCTATGCGCCCAAGCCCCCTCGACCGCCAACGTGCGTAGGATTTGATCAATCGGTCCCTGCGTTGCTGAACAGTCACGTGCGGGATCGTCACTGCACAGGTTGTTATAGCTTTGCCTTAGCCTCCCGCCGCACGACCGGCAGGCCGGGCGGCGGGGTGCACGCTCATCCCGGTAGGACCTGAAAGGCCGCGACCGCGGTCATGGTCGGCGGCGCCGCCGACACCGCCAGCCATAGCGGGCTGATGGCGCCGTCGTCGAAGGTGTTCCTCAGGATGGCAAACCCGGCCGGGTTGGGCGCGTTGGCGATTACCGTCAGTCCGCCGCCGCTCACCGCGCCGGCGACCAACGCGTATTTCGCCGCCGGCGACAACTGGTCGACCAGCGAGGCAAGATAGGTCAGCGCCGCGTTGTCGGTCACCGTGGTCAGCGCCGCAGCGCCGTAATAGAGCGCGCTGGCATTTAGGTTAGACAGGAACGGGCTCAGCCACCAGTCTTGCAGGCCGCCGAGCACCACCAGCCCGCCGAGGAACATGCCGACCAGCAAGCCCTCGCGCAGGATCAGCCGGCTCTGATAGCGGCGATAGGCTTCGGCGAAGCCGAGGAAGAACAGAAACAGCGCGCCGAACACCACCACGTGGTGGCTGGCCATGACCACGGCGGCGAGGAAAGCGACGTGCACCGCGATCACCGGCCAGGGAACATCGATGCGCGCCAGTGCCGCCGAGATGGTCGGCAGTTGTTTGAGATAGGAGCGGTAGAGCACAGTCGCTGCCGCCGCGTTGACCAGCACGGCAATCGCCGCCTTCCAGCCGAAGGTCTGCATCATGAACGTGGTGTCCCAACCCCAGCGCTCGGCGACCATCAGCACGGGCGGCGCCGCGAACGGCGTCAGCGTGCCGCCGATCGAGATGTTGACGAACAGGATGCCGAGCGTGCCGTATTTGAATCCGCGCGGCGCCTGTGGGCTGAAATAACGCTCGCGCAGCAGCATGGCGGTCAGCGTCATCGCCGCTGGCTCGGTAATGAAGGAGCCGAGCAGCGGGCCGACGGACAGCACGGTGAAGTAATAGGCGTTGGGGGGCTGGATTGGGATCAAGCGCGCCAGCCAATGCAAGATGGCGCCAGCAAAATCGAGCACCGGCCGGCTCGCCGCGATCACCATGATGACGAAGATAAAGGCCGCCTCACTGAAGCTGCGGCTCTCGAGATAATGCAATGCCTCCTGCGGCGTGGCGTAAGCAGCCATGAACAGGATCAGCACCAGCGCCCAGACGCCGAACACCGTCTCCACTTCGCCGAGAAGATGCAAGATCCCGGCGTGTTTCGGGTGCACGTGCGCTAGATGCTCGAACTGGCGCGTCATGAAGGTGTGCAGCACTGCGCACGCGAACGAAATCGTCGCGACGAGCTGCAGCGTCGTTGGGAAAGCGCTGCTCATGATCGGGCCGCCCACGGCTCATCCATGCCCGTTGGCCAGCACCTCGCTGATCGTCCGGCGGGAGAGCGGCCGCGGCAGCAGCACGCTCGCGCCGGTCACCTTGGCCAGGATGCCGTCATGCACATTGGCGTTTTCAACGAAGGCGATGCGCAGGTCCGGATGCTGGCTGCGCAGCGTGAGGAAGGTGTCGAGGCCCGGCCAGGGCGGCAGCACCCGGTCGGTGACGAGCCAGCGGCAGCCGTCATTGAGAGCGTGCGCGGCCTGATAGCCGTCTTCGGCGATCAACGTCTTGGCCGGCTCGCTCGCGAGCCAATAGGCGATGACGTCGCGCACCTCCTCGTCGGCGCACAGCACGACGATGGCGCCGACGTTGTGGTGTGGGGGGTGGTGGCCGTTGCTGGCGTGTTCGGTTGCGGTGCTCATGCCCGCGAACATGCCCGTTGGCGCGGCGCTTTGACAATTTCGGACGCGCACCTAGGCTGGCACCCTTGGGTGCGAACCCCTACGTATCCACCCTTAGCAGCCGCGTGGAGGAAACGGCGGTAGAGAGACGATGAGTGATCTAGGCCTGTAACGTCGGTCGGTCGCGATGGCTTTTTCGCGCGTTTTTTCGCTGCCGCACTACGCGCTGGGCTTGAGCTTTCTCGCGCTCTACGTGCTGCTCGACTGGATCAGCTTCATTCAACCGTTTGCCCCGTTCGGCATCACCCCGTGGAATCCGCCGACGGGCCTGTGTTTCATCCTGGTGCTGCTGTTCGGCCAGCGTTTTATCCCGCTCCTGTTTGTCGCGCCGCTCCTCGCCGACCTGATGGTGCGGCAACTGCCGCTGCCCTGGTCGGTGGAGATTGCCACCAGCCTGATCATTGGCGGGGGCTATGCGCTCGGGCTGGCGGTGCTGCTGCGTCCGGCCACCCGCTTCAATCCGGCGCTCACGTCGATGCGCGATCTCTTGATGCTGTTCGCGGTCGCGGCGGTGAGCAGCGCGGTTGTGGCGGCGAGCTACGTCGGCCTTCTGGTCGGCAGCGGCTGGGTTGCGGCGGAGGATTTTGCCGCCGCCACCCTGCAGTTCTGGATCGGCGACATCATCGGCGTCGCCGTGGTTGCGCCCTTCGCCCTAATCCTGCTGACCCGCGGGCAAGCGTTGCCGATTTCGGGTGAAACCGCGCTGCAGATCGTTGCCATCCTGGTCGCGCTCGCCTTTGTCGTCGTCTTTGTCGAGAAGCACCGTTTCGAATTTTTCTACATCCTGTTCCTGCCGATCATCTGGATGGCGGTGCGCGGCGGGCTCGAGCTCGTCACCGTCGGCATCCTCATCACGCAGATCGGGCTCATCGTCAGCGCGCAATTGCTGCCGCACGCCGATATTGACGTCGCCGTCTTCCAGGCGCTGATGTTGGTGCTGGCGCTCACCGGGCTCGCCGCCGGTGCGGTTGTCACCGAGCATCGCCGCACCGAATTGCAATTGCGCCGTCATCAGGACTCGCTGGCGCGCGTCGCGCGCCTCGGCAGCATGGGCGAGTTTGCCGCCATGATCGCCCACGAAATCAACCAGCCGCTGATGGCGGCCGGTACCTATGCCCGGTTGATCGCCGATACCTTGCGCGATGACGATCACCATGACGGTACGGCGGTCGAAACCGCCGAGAAGGCGGCGGCCCAGGTGCAGCGTGCCGCCGACGTGGTGCGGCGGCTGCGGGCGCTCATCCGCCTCGACCAATCCGGCCGCGCGCCGGTCTCGGTGGCCCGTATCGTGCGCGACACGCTGGCCCTGAGCAGGCCGTTTCTCGACCGCCATGGTGCAACGGTACGCGTTACGCTTGACTCCAACTTGCCGCTGGTGACGGTCGACCTGCTGCAGATTGAACAGGTGTTGCTCAATCTGCTGCGCAATGCGGCTGAGGCCATGGCCGACGCCGCCGGCGGCAACGTCACCATCGCGGCGTCTGCCGCCGCGCCTGACCAGGTGACGGTCACTGTACGCGATACCGGGCCCGGCTTTCCGCCGGACTTTGCCGCCGACGGATTGCCGCCGCTCACCTCGAGCAAGCCGGAAGGCCTCGGCGTCGGGCTTTCGCTCTGCCGCTCCATCGTCGAAGCCCATGGCGGGGAATTGACCATCGGTGGCGGCGAGGGCGGCAAACCCGGCGCGGTGGTGCGGTTCACCCTGCCGGCGGCAAAGGCCGGGTAAATGATAATGCATGTGGCGCTGATCGACGACGACCCCGCGGTGCTAGACTCCCTTAAGCTCTATCTGGAGCGGCAGGGCATTGCGGTCTCCTGCTTTGCCAGTGCCGACGCCTTCGTCGTCGGCAGGGACCAGGACTTCAACTGCGTGGTCGCCGATGTGCGCATGCCAGGTCTCTCCGGCCTTGATCTCGTGCGCCGCTTCGCCGCCGAGAGCCGGACCACGCCGGTGGTCCTGATCACCGGTCACGGCGACATCGATATGGCGGTCGCCGCCATCAAGCTCGGCGCCTTCGATTTCATCGAAAAGCCGTTCGACGAGAGCCGTCTGCTCGAGGCGGTGCGCAATGCAACGGGTGAAGCACGACAAAAACAGGCCGCGAGCGCCGAACTCGCCGATCTCCGTGCGCGTTTTGACGGCCTGAGCGAACGCCAGCGGCAGGTGCTCGAACTGGCGGTGACGGGGCTCTCCAACAAGGAGATCGCCTCCCATCTCGGCATCAGCTTCCGCACCGTCGAGATCCATCGCGCCTGGATGATGGAGCGTATGGGCGCCCGCAATTTGGCTGAACTGGTGCGCATCGAAATGCAAATCAAAGGCACCGGCTAATTTCCGGAGTGCTGCGAAACAGAGCCAAGCGCGTCCTGTCTGCCGGTCGACGGTGGAATTTAGCCGATACCCAGTGGGTTTTCCAGATTGCCGGGACCGCAAATTTCACCATTGCGCCTGCGTCTACCGACGCCAAGCGCTGCCGCCCAGGTCCAAATCGGGTCAACAAGGCCGCCATGAAGGTCACCAAATAGGGCAATAGCCTTGCCATCCGCCTGCCGAAGCGACTGGTCGAAGCCCTTAACCTGAAGCCAGGGGACGAGATTCGAAATTACGATCGCGGGCGAACGACAATTCCAGATCGGGCGCGACCGCAGGGGCAAGGATATGCTAAGGCGCTTGCGTGCGCGCCAACGTCCTCTGCCTCGCGGCTTTAAATTCGTTCGAGAAAAGACTCATGAGCAGCAGGCCTTTCCTCGACACAAACATCCTCGTCCACGCATTCTCATCGAGAGGCAAGCGTACGATACGCCCTTCTCCTTATTGCAACTGACTGCATCGGTCATTCAGTTGCCGTGGCTTCTCCTGGTTCGCCCACAGCCCAAACCGTCAAACGAAGCTGGTGCCGACAGGCCGGGCAAGTGAATATCTTGATATAAGCGCCATCGCGGCTGCGAACCACAGAAAGCATACGCGACAGATAGCCTAGCGCGCAAAAGTCATCGTCGTCGAATAGCAAGATGATTTTCTCGCGGATTCGCTTGAGGAATTGGTTTCTCTTCAGTCCGACACCCAATCGGTCGCTGTTGTGTAGGTCGTGCACCCGGGAATCATCTAACGACTGCATGAAATGCGAAGGTTCTGGCGTGTTGCCGAACACGGCCATGCAAGGTCGGCCAAGCCGAAAACAAGGTCCGGCTTTTTTGACAATCAAAACTCGCGGTGAAGCGCTTGACCAGAACCTCCACCCGATGGTGGCACGGATGAAGCTCGCGGGGGAGCTGACATCTCCCGGACCGCCCGGCACGATATCAAACGCGTCACGACTCCCGAGATCGGCGTAAAGGTATTGCACGCCAACCGTCCAATGCTGCGCCAGCGCCACTTCAACGCCGCCTACGGTCCCAGCCAGGGGTAGGGCATCGAGATGGCGGCACACATCGAGGCGCGAGCTCGTCGCGATCGGGCCGTTAGGTCGATGCCGCAGATGCGCCTCGCCTGCCGATGGCCGCCCGCTGCTGCGCCGCCCCGAATACGATGTCGGGAATCGCGCCGTACTGTCCCGGCCGTGATGGATGTCGCCCGAGGGCGACACCTTCGAGCCGCCGGTCGACATCGGCTCCACGTCGACGATGGCGACCGTCGGCGTTGCGCAAAGCGTTCAAGGCGATCGCTGATGATCGTCTCAAGGGTATCGGGCACGAAATTTTCCGCTTGACCGCCGCGCGGCAGCACACATAATCGTCGCCATTCCGGCGCCCGCCGGATTCCTCCTCGTCATGACTCGCTATTGCCACGCGGTTGCCGCTGGTCGTCCGGCAGGACGGTCTGCGTCGGTCGCATCGACGTAGTCGTAACCGAGAGGAGGTGCCAAATGGCCCGACCCGAAGCCCTGGAGCAATTCATCCAGAAACTCCGCGAGCATGCGGAGGCCAATCCGAACGAAGATCCCGCCTTCTTCACCGCGGCGATGGTTGACCCCGATACCGGGCGCGTTTGGTTCTGCCAGCACGTGCTGGTGAGCGAAGAAGCCCTGCCCGGCATC
>JARRNI010000002.1:0-25682 GCA_037385125.1 Pseudolabrys sp. | reverse complement strand
CAACTGAATCAGGCGCTCAATTTCAGGTCCGGCGACGGCGGTGGCCATGTTGGTCGCGCATCACCCGAACGGGTTGGGCATGCCGGGCGGCAGCTTGAGGCCGCCGGTAAGCGCCTTCATGCGCTCCTGCATCTCGGCTTCCGCCTTGCGGCGCGCGTCGGCATGGGCGGCAACCAGCAGGTCTTCGAGGATTTCCTTTTCCGACGGCTGCATCAGCGAATCGTCGACCTTGATGCCTTTCAAGTCGCCCTTGGCGGTGAGCTTGACCGTGACCATGCCGCCGCCGGCCGTGCCTTCGACCTCGACGGTATCGAGCTCGGCCTGCATCTCCTGCATCTTGGACTGGAACTCGGCGGCCTGTTTCATCAGGCCCATAAAATCAGCCATTGGTTAGTCCTCGTCTTCTTCGGGCGGCGGCGCGATCACCTCTTCCGCTTCAGCCGGCGGCGGCTGCGTGACGCCGACGATGGTGGCGCCGGGAAAGCGGTTCATCACCGCCTGCACCAGCGGATCGGCCGCGACGCCGCGCTTGATCTCGGCGTCCTGCGCCTCGGCCTGGGCGCGCAAGGTCGGCTCGCCCTGTTCCTTCGACACCACGACGATCCAGCGCTTGCCGGTCCAATCGGTGAGCTTGCGCTGCAGCTCGTGCACCAGCCCCTTGGCGGCGCTTTGTTCGAGCGCGACCTCGAGCTGGCCGTCCTCGCAGCGCACCAGCCGCACGTCGCGCTCCAGCGCGAGCTTCATGTTGATGTCACGCTGCTCGACGGCAAGCGCCACCACGTCGGCGAAGGTGTTGAGCGCGCGAGTCGGCGCCTGGTCGGCGATCGGATCGGCCGCCGGCCGCGGCGACACCGCGGCGGAGGCGCGGGGCGCGCCGCGCGGGGCGTCATAACGCGGCGCCGCGCTCGACGCAGAGGCCTGCACGCCACCACCGCCGTTGCCCTGCGGCGCAGACGCGGGAACGGAAACGCTGCCGCCCTCGCCTAGCGTGCGGATCACCTCATCCGGCGTCGGCAGGTCGGCAGCATAGGCCAGACGCACCAATACCATTTCCGCCGCGGCGACCGGCCGGCCCGAGACCTGAACCTCCGATATGCCCTTCAGAAGCATCTGCCAGGTGCGCGACAGCACGCGCATGGACAGCTTGGTCGCAAAGTCACGGCCGCGCGTGCGCTCGGCTTCCGACAGCGACACGTCATCTGCAACGGCGGGCACCACCTTCACCCGGGTGACGAAATGGGTGAACTCGGCGAGATCGTTCAGCACCACCGCCGGGTCGGCCCCGATGTCGTATTGCGCGCGCAGCTCGTCGAGCGCGGCGGCGGCATCGCCGCGCATCACCGCCTCGAACAGGTCGACCACGCGCACGCGGTCGGCGAGGCCCAGCATCTGCCGCACGTCCTCGGCGCGCACGGCGCCGGCGGCGTGCGCAAAGGCCTGGTCGAGCAGCGACAGCGACTCGCGCACCGAGCCTTCGGCCGCGCGCGCGATCAGCGCCAGACCGGCCGGCTCGATCTCGATCTTTTCCTTGTCGGCGATGCCCTGCAGGTGCGCGACCAGCACCGACGCATCGACCCGGCGCAGGTCAAAGCGCTGGCAGCGCGACAGCACCGTCACCGGCACCTTGCGGATCTCGGTGGTGGCGAAGATGAACTTGGCGTGCGGCGGCGGCTCTTCCAGGGTCTTGAGCAACGCGTTGAACGCCGCACCCGAGAGCATGTGCACTTCGTCGAGGATATAGACCTTATAGCGCGCCGACACTGGGGCGTAGCGCACGGCGTCGTTGATCTGCCGCACGTCGTCGACGCTGTTGTGGGACGCCGCGTCCATTTCCAGCACGTCGATGTGGCGACTCTCGATGATGGCCTGGCAGTGCACGCCCATCGTCGGCATGGTGATGGTCGGCCCGGTGACCGAGCCGTCCGGCAGCTCGTAATTGAGCGCGCGGGCCAGGATGCGGGCGGTGGTGGTCTTGCCGACGCCGCGCACGCCGGTGAGGATCCAGGCCTGCGGGATGCGGCCGGTCTCGAACGCGTTCGAGATCGTGCGCACCATGGCGTCCTGGCCGATGAGGTCGTCGAACGAGGCGGGGCGGTATTTGCGCGCGAGCACGCGGTAGCCGCCATCCGGCGTCTCGGCCGGGGCGGAACCAGGGCCGGCCGGGTTCGCGGGCTCGCTCATGCGTCTATTCTCGCAAGCCTGAGCCGGAGAGGCCACCCGCCGACGCGCCGCCGGGGGCCTTTCGCCCAAAGACCTGGTGGAAAATGGGTGGGAGGCTGACGAGCGACCCGATCCGTGCTCGTTAGGGCTGCTTCCTTCCGGACCTGACCCGGTTGGCGAGTGGCTCGTCCACCGCCAACCTCCCGGGGTCCTATATCGGGCCAACGGGCGGCGAAAGCAAGTTTCCCTCCGCCGTCATTCCGGGGCGCGGCTGAAGGCCGCGAACCCGCAATCCAGGGCCGAGCTGTCATACGTCGCCCCGCATTCCGGGCCCGCCGCGATACCGCGTCCAAGGTGCAAACGCGCTTATCGCGGCGTCCCGGAATGACGGGGAAGACTTTTGGCTCTAGGCTGCCCCGATGCAATCCACCTGGTCCCTCCACCCGCAGCTCGCGCAGGATACGGTTCCAGTCGGCGATCTGCCGCTCAGCCGCGTGCTCCTGGCCAACGACGCCAATTATCCCTGGCTGATCCTGGTGCCGCGGCTGCCGGAACTCAGCGAGCTGATCGACATGGAAGAAAATGGGCAGGTGCAGCTCATGGGTGAGATCGCCGATGCGGCGCGCGCGCTCAAGCGCCTGACCGAATGCGAGAAGCTCAACGTAGCCGCGCTCGGCAACCAGGTGGCGCAGTTGCACGTCCATGTGATCGGCCGCCGCCACAACGACGCCGCCTGGCCCAGGCCGATCTGGGGTGCCGTCCCGCCGGGCGTCTACGACCCGCAAGTGCGCGACGGCTTCCTCGGCGCGCTGCGGCGCGGGCTTCAAACTGCGCCAGATTCCGGGTAGTGATTAAGCCGCTCGTGGCAAGGGATTTGCCCATGACCTTCCGCATTGCCGTCGTGCAGCCGATCGCTCATCCGGTCGGCGAAGACGAGAAAAACGTCGCCGACGCCGAGAACTTCATCGCGCGCGCCGCGGCGGAAGGCGCCGATTTCGTCTGCTTCCCGGAGACCTATCCCGGGCCGTGGCGCATGCCGTCGGCGTTCGATCCGACGGAGCGCATGGCGGAAGCGGCCGCCAAGCATGGCGTCAACGCGGTCTTCGGTACGCTGGAGCCGATCAGCCACAACGAAGCCACCGCGTATAATCTCACCTGCATGGCGTTTGCCGACGGCCGCGCGCCGGCGCGCTACCGCCGCACCCATCCGAACGGGCCGTGGATCTATACCGGCGGCAAGTGGTGGGAATTCCAGTACGTGGCCGGCGACGCATTCCCGGTCTTCGACACCGCCCAGGGCAAGGTCGGGCTCGCCATGTGCAGCGAGGTCTACATGCCGGAAGTGACGCGCGCGCTGGCGCTGGGCGGCGCCGAATTGATCTTCATGCCGGCCGGCACCGACAAAGGAAGACTGTGGGCGACCTGGCGCAATCTCATCTGGTCGCGCGCCATCGAGAACCTGGCCGTGGTGGTGACCACGCAGAACCTGTTCAGCCATGCCGAGCGCGGCCTCGCCATGGTAGCGGCGCCGGAGGAGATATTGTTCGAGAGCACGGCCGCCGGCATGTTCGTGGTGGATGTCGGGCTCGAGCGCGCGCGCGAATTGCGCGCCACCCAGGACAGCGTCGGCTCGGCCGCCCGCTACGGCGCCAAGCAGGGCGTGCTCGGCCCGCAGTGGCAGCGCCCGGAACTGCGCGAGGCGATCTACCCGGTGCCGAAGGCGGCGGAGTAGTCCCTTCTTCCCTCTCCCCGCAAGCGGGGAGAGGTGGAGCGCAGCACATTGCGCCGCTGCACCGGCCATGCGAATTTCCCGCCCGCATGTCGCCCCGCACCGACCTCGGCCCCAAACCGCGCCTCGGCTATGTCGACAGCCCCGTCGAGCGTGCCGCCGAGCAGCGCGCCGATGCCGCGGCCGTCGCCGCGCTGGCCGCCGACCCAGCCGCCCGCGCCTATGTGGTCGGCGGCAATCTCGTGGTGATGCGGCAGGGTGGCTCGCCGAGCGAGCCGCTGTTCACCCTGGCCGAGACACGCGCGCTCGAGGCCGCGGCCGAGACCGTGTTCCTCGGCCTCGTTGAGGGCGCGCCCCGCTTCGGCGTCGGCATCCCACAGGGCACCGCGGAGCAGCTCAAGGCGCGCGACGGCTTCCACGTCACCGACCTGCGCTCGGTCGCGGTGCAGGGGCTGGTGGCGCCCGAGCACCTGCCGCCCATCGCCGAGGCCAAGGCGCTGCTGCACTGGCATGCCCGCCACCGCTTCTGCGCCAACTGCGGCGTCGCCACTTTGGTGGTCAACGGCGGCTGGCGGCGCGACTGCCCCCAATGCAAGGCGCAGCATTTCCCGCGCACCGACCCGGTGGTGATCATGCTGGCGGTGGACGGCGGGCGCTGCCTGCTCGGGCGCTCGCCCCGCTTCATGCCGACCATGTGGTCGTGCCTAGCGGGCTTCGTCGAGCCGGGTGAGACCTTCGAGGAGGCGGTCAAGCGCGAGACGCGCGAGGAGGCGGGCATCGAATGCGGGCGCGTGCGTTATTTCGCCTCGCAGCCCTGGCCGTTTCCCATGTCGCTGATGATCGGCTGCCACGCTGAGGCGCTAACGCGCAAGATCACGGTCGACCGCAACGAGCTGGAGGGAGCGCGCTGGTTCGACAAGGACGAAGTGGTCGCCATGCTGGAGCGCCGCCATCCGGACGGGCTGACCACGCCGCCGCCGATGGCGATCGCCTACCACATAATCCGCGCCTGGGTGGAGGGTGAGGTTGACTGAGCCGGCGCCAAAAATCCTCTGCGCCGGCATCGCGGCGCAGGACATCGTCATGCGCGTCGAGCGCTTTCCCGCGCCCGGCACGAAAGTGCCGGCGACCGACTACATCATCACCGGCGGCGGCTGCGCCGCCAATGCGGCACTGGCGGTGGCGCGGCTCGGCGGCCGCGCGGCTTTCGCCGGACCATTCGGCGCCGCCGCCGACGCCGCCAGCAACCGCATCGCCGCCGATCTCGCCGCGGAAGGCGTCGATTGCAGCGGCGTCGTGCGCCCGGACGGCGCCAGCGTATCGGTGTCGCTGATCCTGATCGACGCCGAAGGCGAAAAGGCCATCGCCACCAGGCGCGGCGCCAAGCTCGACGGCGTGACGCCGAAGGACGCCGTCGGTCTGCTGGCCGATGCCGACGCGCTGCTGGCGGACAATCGCTTTCCGCTATTCGTGACGCCGCTGGCACAGGCCGCGCGTGCGCACGGCATCCCGGTGGTGATCGACTTCGACCTGATCACGACGCCGGACGACGCGCTGCTCAAGCTCGGCAACCATGTGGTGGCATCGTCGGAGGCTTTGCGCGCCACCACCGGCTGCGACGATCTCGGCGAAGGGCTCAAGCAGGTCGCCGCCCACGCCCCCGGCTTCGTCGCCGTCACCGACGGACCGAACGGTGTCGTTTGGCTGGAGGACGGCGCGCTGCGTGACATGCCGGCCTTCGCCGTGAATGTGGTCGATTCGCTCGCCGCCGGCGACGTGTTCCACGCCGGCTTCACGCTGGCGCTGGCGGAAGGGCGCGACTTCGAGAACGCGCTGCGCTTCGCCAGTGCCGCCGCCGCACTCAAATGCACGCATTTCGGCGGCGCGGACGGCGCGCCGCGGCGGGCGGAGGTGGAGGCGTTTTTAAAGAAGCAAGTCGGCTCCTGAGCGTCGCCCCATCTTCCGGGTTCAGCGCGGCTCGGCCAGCGTCTCGAACGGCTGCGCACTCTCGAAAGCACGGGCGGCGCGCAGCACCAGCGCGTCCTGGCGCGGTGGCCCGACGATCTGCAATCCGATTGGCAGACCGTCGGAGGCAAAACCGCACGGCACCGAGGCGGCCGGCTGCTGGGTAAGATTGAACGGATAGGTGTAGGGTGACCAGTCGATCCAGCCCTGGCCGTAACGGCCGTCGGCCGGTGTCACGCGGCCGGCCTCGAGTGCCGTCAGCGGCATCTGCGGCGTCAGCAAGAGATCGTAGCGTTCGTGGAATTTCCGCATGTGCTCGGCAAGCTGCGCACGGGCGGCATGCGCGGCAAGATAGGCGGCAAGCGTGACGCTGCGCCCCTCCTCGGCGATGCGGCGGAAGCCGGCATCCATCTTTTCCTGCGCGGCCGCAGGCATGCCGCTGACGATCGCCGCGGAAACGCCGTACCAGATGGTCATAATGGTATGGAGCGGCTCGGCGAAGCCGGGATCGACTTCTTCGACGATGGCACCGAGATCGGCGAACACCTGCGCGGCCTTGGCCGTCGCCGTCTCCACGTCGGCGTCGAGCTGCTTGACGTAGCCGAGGCGCGGACTCCAGGCGATGCGCAAGCCGCGCACGCCGTCGGCAAGCCCGATGCGGAAATCGGGCGAGGGCGTATTCCAGGCCGTGGCGTCGCGCGCGTCGGGACCGCCGATCACGCTCAGCATCAGCGCAGCGTCGGTGACCGTGCGGGTGAGTGGGCCCTGATGCGCCAGCACTGTGAAGGGCGAGGCGGGCCAGGCCGGCACGCGGCCGTAGCTCGGCTTGATGCCGAACACCCCCGTGAAGGCAGCGGGAATGCGGATCGAGCCGGCGCCGTCGGTGCCGAGATGCAAGACGCCGAGATTAAGCGATGCCGCCGCCGCCGCGCCACCGGAGGAGCCGCCGGTGGTGCGCTCGCGGTTCCAGGGATTGCGCGTAATGCCGGTGAGCGGCGAATGGCAGACGCCGATCCAGCCGTATTCCGGCAGCGTGGTCTTGCCGAGGATGACGGCGCCCTGCTCGCGCAGACCCACCACCGCCGGCGCATCGCTTGCCGCCGGCGTGTCGGGCGTGGTGGCCGAACCCTTGCGCGAGACCAGGCCCTTGACGTCGATATTGTCCTTGACGGTCGCCGGCAGACCGTCGGCGAGGCCCTGCGGCTCGCCCTTGCGCCAGCGCGCCTCCGACGCGCACGCGGCGGCAAGCGCGCCCTCGCGATCGACGACGACGAAGGCATTGATGGCGGGCTGGAAGCGATCGATACGGTCGAGCGCGGATTGCGCGACCGCGACCGGCGACAATTCGCGGCGGCGATAAAGGCGGAGCAGATCGCTGCCGCTCAGTTGGGAGATGTCGGTCGGCATGGGCATGACGGTTCGCGGTGGCAAGAGCCGCCAGTGTAAGGCGCAAATGGCGGAGCGCACAGGGCGCCTGTGCGAAGGCGGCCGCCGGGTCTCACCGGCGACCGCGCGGCGGCGGCCAGAACGGGGGACGCTATAGCCGGCCGGCGCAGGTCGCCAGTGAGATGGGAAAGCCTCGGTCGTGACTGGCTGGGGGCGTCGCCGCCCCGACCACCCGCCGCGATCAAGCCGATGCGAAGGGTCGGCTCTTGCAATAGCATAACTTTCTATATAGAGATAGATCGTGGTAAAAAATAATAATATTATTCTGCTATATTGGTATTTAGTAGGATAAATATTGCGAACTGGGAAAGAACACGGGAAATGGATGCCATCGACCGCAAGATCCTCGCCGTGGTGCAGCAGGACGCCTCACTCTCGGTGGCCGAGATCGGCCAGCGGGTCGGACTGTCTTCGACCCCGTGCTGGAAGCGCATGCAGCGGCTGGAGGCCGACGGCATCATCACCGGCCGCGTCGCCTTGGTCGACCCGGACAAGATCGGGCTCGGCATCACCGTTTTCGTCTCGGTGGAGAGCGACGACCATTCGCAGGAATGGCTGCGCAACTTCGCCGAACTGGTCGGCGCCATGCCGGAGGTAATGGAATTCTACCGCATGGCCGGCGACGTCGACTACATGCTGCGCGTGGTGGTGCCGGACATCGCCGGCTACGACACGTTCTACAAGAAGTTGATCGGCACCGTGCCGCTGAAGAACGTCACCTCCCGCTTCGCCATGGAGCGCATCAAGTCGACCACGGCGCTGCCCATCACTGAAGTGCGATAGCGCGCCGTGAAGTGCAGGCGTTATCCTGCAGACTGTGGTCATAGGTCGGCGCGGAATGCGCGGGCTCATGATGAACGGCAATAAGCGGCAAACTCAGGCCAGACATTGCGCGCCTGCGTCAATGCCAAATGCGCGAGAGCCTGATTGCAGCCGGGCCTGCAATGACCATGAACAGCACTGGCAGAAAGAACAGGATCATCGGGACAGTCAGCTTTGGCGGCAAAGCGGCTGCTTTCTTCTCAGCTTCCGACATGCGGATGTCACGGTATTCCTGCGCCATTACGCGCAGCGCGGTCCCTAGCGACGTGCCGTAACGTTCTGCCTGCTGCAAAGCCATGCAAAGAGATTTAATGCCATCCACGTTGGTTCGTTTGGCGAGATTATCGTAAGCTTGGCGGCGGTCACTCAAAAACGACAATTCCGCCGTGGTCAGCGTTAGTTCTTCAGCGAGCGGCAACGAGTGGTTGCCGATTTCCTCACTGACCTTGCGAAAGGCCGTCTCAATCGACATGCCGGATTCCACGCAAATCAACAGCAAGTCGAGCGTGTCTGGAAAGGCGCGCTTGATCGAGAGCTGGCGGCGCTGAATCTTGTTCCTCAAGAGAATCGATGGCAGTTGAATACCGAGATAGGCGGCCGCGATGCACATGGCGATCTTGACTGAGGTCGGCTGCTGCAGGTGAAGCACGAAAAATACGTAAAAAACTGCGAAGGAGAAAAGAAGTATTGGAGCCAACATGCGGAAGAACAAAAAGCTGACGTAGGGCGTCTGACCACGATAGCCCGCCTGCACGAGTTTCAGCCGTGCCTCTTCCTGGCCCAGCCATTTCCTCAGATTGAGGGTTTCGACGATGGTCTGGATAAACGGCCTTGACGAAGCGCGCAATCCGACCTTCTGCTGCTCTTTCGCCAAGCGCTCGCGTTCTCGCTGACGAATCTTCTCGCGCTCGATGGCGACAGCCTTCATGCGCTTGTTAAGAGGATCAGCGAACACGAGCGGCATCGCCAGCGTCAAAACGGTCGCAACCGCGGAGACTGCGGCAAACACCATTGTCAGCGTGTGAGGATTGATCGCGTTGTATAGGAGGTCGATCATTTGCCACTCAAAAGTCGAAATTGATCATTTTTTTCATCACCAGCACACCCAGCGCCATCCAGAAGATGGCGATAGTGAGCATCACGCGGCCGGCCGACTCCGTCCATAGCATCGAGATGTAACCTGGACTGGTGATGTAGACGAGAATCATCACCACCACCGGCAATGAGCCAATGATTGCGGCGGAAGCTTTTGCTTCCTGTGATAGCGCGCGGATCTTTGCTTTCATCTTCTTGCGTTCGCGCACTACGCGCGAAAGATTCCCGAGCACTTCCGCTAGGTTGCCGCCTGACCTTTGCTGGATCGATACGATAATGCCGAAAAAATTTGCTTCCGGTACCGGCACTTTCTCATACATCTTCGGGGCGGCCTCTGCCAATGGTATACCTATAGCCTGAGTTTCCAGCATACTGCGGAATTCCGATCTCACCGGCTCAGGCGATTCGACCGAAATCACCTTCAAGCAATCGAGCAGCGGCAGTCCAGCCTTGGCGCCGCGCACGATGATATCGATCGCGTCGGGAAACGCCTCGAGGAACTGCTTCTCGCGCCGCTTCTTCAAATACGAGAGGAGCCACCGCGGAAAGCCGAGGACACCGACAAAAGCGAGTGCGACAGCGGCGATGGGCCCCGCGCCAGTGAGAAGACCGGCAAGAAACAAGGCGACGCCGGCGCCCGCTGAAACCAACATGAATTGTTGCTTCGACCAGGTGAGGCCAGCCTGCGAGATGCGGACCGAAAGCGGTATACGCTTGGTCTTCTTGTGACTTTCGTCGAGCTGCTTAAGCGTGGCTTCGATGTCATCGCGCCGAGACCTTTGCTGGCCACGCCCGGCGCGTGCCTGTTCCGCCTGGGTGATGCTCGCCACCCGTTTCTCGGTTTTGCGCTCTCCGGACAAGATGGGGTATATGAAAACCCATGCGATGCCACCGGCCGCGAGGGTTGCCAGAAAGAATATAGCTATAGCGTGCATGGTGTTTCCGCGTCAGGCGTACAACTCTTGGCTGATGTCGGCCGCGTCGAGCGCTGCGGCCAGGCGGTGCTCCTCGTTGTAGTAGCGCGCACGATCCCAAAACCGCGGCCGGCCGATTCCGGTGGAGTGATGGCGGCCCATGATCTTGCCCTTGCCATCCTCGCCAACGACGTCGAACACGAATAGATCCTGAGTAATAATGACATCGCCTTCCATCCCCACGACCTCGGTGACGTGGGTAATTTTTCGCGAGCCGTCACGCAGGCGCATGGCGTGGACGACGACATCGATTGAAGACACGATCATCTCGCGTATGGTGCGCGGAGGCAGCGCGAAGCCGCCCATGGTGATCATCGATTCCAAGCGCGAGAGAGCCTCGCGGGGACTGTTGGCATGCACTGTGCCCATCGAGCCGTCGTGGCCGGTGTTCATGGCCTGCAATAGGTCGAAAGCCTCGGGACCGCGCACCTCGCCGACGACAATGCGTTCTGGCCGCATCCGCAGGCAGTTGCGCACTAGATCGCGCATGCTCACCTGACCTTCGCCTTCGAGGTTCGGCGGCCGCGTTTCGAGACGCACCACATGTGGTTGCTGGAGCTGCAATTCGGCGGCGTCTTCGCAAGTAATGATGCGCTCGTCCTGGTCGATGAATCGGGTGAGACAATTAAGTAACGTGGTTTTGCCGGAACCCGTGCCGCCCGAAACCAGCGTGTTGACCCGGCAGCGGCCAATAATACGCAGGATTTCGGCGCCCTGCGAACTAATGGTATTGAGCTTGACCAACTGGTCGAGTGTCAGCTTATCTTTTTTAAACTTACGGATAGTGAGCGCGGGGCCGTCGATCGCCAGCGGCTGAACAATACAATTGACGCGCGAGCCATCAGGTAGGCGCGCGTCGCAGATCGGTGAGGATTCGTCGACGCGGCGGCCGATCTGACTGACAATACGCTGGCATATATTCAGCAGTTGCTGGTTGTCGCGAAAGCGGACGGCGGTTTCCCGAATCTTGCCGAGCACTTCGATATAAACCGTGCCAGAGCCGTTCACCATGATGTCAGAAATGTCGTCACGCGAGAGTAGCGGCTCGAGGGGGCCGTATCCGAGCACGTCGTCGCAAATATCGGTGAGCAGGTCTTCCTGCTCAGAGACCGACATCGCGATGTTCTTGATCGAAATGATCTCGTTGAGAATGTCGCGGATTTCTTCGCGCGCGGAATCGGCGTCAAGCCGCGCCAGCTGCGAAAGATCGATGGTCGCGAGCAGAGCATCGAAAATGACGCTCTTGGTCTGATAATAGCCTTCGGTGCGGTGAGTATCTATCGAGGCCGGCGCTCTATCGACGATCGCGGAGGCCGGCGTCGCGTATTCGGGAAGCGGCGCTCGCGCTGCGTCGACTTCCACAGCAGACGGCTCTGCCGGTTCCGGAGAAAACGTCGGCGGAAGGTCTTTTGCAGTGGCACTTCGCTTACCGAACACGATCCGTACTCCGAAGGTTTTCTATGGCATTAAAACTAAACCGCATGATCTCTTCCGTTGGTTCGCGTTTTCTCAAAATCATCCTTCAACCCGTCCGCTTCATGAGCTTGGACACGAGAGGCATCAGCATCCCACGGGGTTGCTTTCCTTTAGCCTCGGCGCGACCAGTCAAGATTTGTGCCAAGTGTAGGAATGTCTCCGCCGTCTTGTGTTTCGCTGATATTTCAGCAATCATCTGGCCGTTGTTGGCCGCAGTGCTGAATAGCTGAGGGTCGAATGGGATTACCGCCACCGGCGGGTCGTCCAGCGCTTTGGCGAAATCCGCCGGGGTGATCTCCGACCGTTTAGGTACGCCGACTTGGTTGAGGCAATAGTGGGGGCCCCGGTCGTTCGGGCGCGCGTTGCGCAGCATGTCGACCATGTTTTTGGTGTTGCGCAGACTGGCAAGGTCAGGGCCCGCAACCAGCAGGATATCGTCAGCGCTTGCCAAAACCCGCTTAATCCAACCGGACCACTGATGCGGGACGTCGAGTACGACGCAGGGTACCGATGCACGTAGCGTGTCGAGAATCGCGTCGAAGGCGTCGGTGCCGAAGTCGTAGACCCGGTCGAGTGTCGCCGGCGCGGCCAGCAAGCTCAGGTGATCGCTGCATTTCGACAGCAGACGATCGATTAACGCGGTATCGACACGCTCCGGCGCGGACACCGCGTCGGCAACGCCCTGCGGCGGATCCTGATTGTAGTCGAGTCCGGCGGTGCCAAAAGCGAGGTCGAGATCGGTCACGACCGAATCGAGCGAGAGGTCGTGTGCGACCGCCCACGCGACGTTATGAGCGATGGTAGATGCGCCGACGCCGCCCTTGGCGCCGACGACAGCGATAAGGCGGCCGACCGGCTCGGCGTCCGACGCCGAAAACAGCCGGCAGATGGAGCGTACGATGTCCATCGTGCCGACAGGCGCGACCAAGTAGTCGCTCACACCTCGCTCCGTCAATTCTCGGTAGAACGTCACGTCGTTGACGGTGCCAATCAGGACCACGCGTGTACCAGCATCGCAAACCTCTGCGAGTTGGTCGAGGCCGGCCAGGGTATCGTCAGGGCGGCTACCGGACTCAAGAACAATGACGTTCGGCGTCGGCAAATTGCGATAGGACTCGACGGCGGCGACGATACCGCCCATCTGCGTACTCACGTGCGCCTTGGCAAGACGTCGGTCTTCGCGGGCTCTCTCCAAGGCATTCGTGGTCTGCGCCGTGTCGCAGAAAGCCTGGACCGAAATCCGGGGCGCGGGCGCGATGTTTTCCATAACCGGGACCGTGTCGGTTCGCTGCTGGGACGGTGTCTCATTTCCAGCCATTGCGATTTGCTGAGCGTGCTGTGTCATTTTGCGATATCGCTGGTTTTGCTTCCGTTGTACTGGCTAGCGTCATACTTGCCGGACGGGTCCGCACCCCGCACCCATTTGCCGATTACAACTGAACGGCGCGCTTCGTATGCTGGCGTTTCGCCGCGCGGTTGCACCAGATCGGCGGGATTGTCCACCATGGCGGCCAGATTACGCTGTGTGGCGCAACCTAGATTCCAGTAGGGCATATTTTCGTTGTAGGCTATGTCAGCTGCCGGACCGAGGTCATGCGGCCACAGACCGCAAGGCCCAGCATGAGCGACCACCTTCGAATAGCTGATTTTTATGCTCGGCAGCGACGTACTGGACGAATGATAGCGGCGCACGTACATGGCGCGCTGCGGCACGCCGGAGGCGGCAAGAATGGACTTGACCTCACGCAGCGAAGGAGCAGCGGCCCGATTGATCCGCTTGCCGCGCGGAACGTTGATGATGACCCCGCTGGTCGCATTGCGCCGCCAATTTTGCGCAAATGATAGCACGTCGGCGCGCTGGGTTGGCGTCAACCCGCCCCGCTTAGGTCCTAGAAAGACCTCAACGGTGTGTCGTCCTTCCTTCAGCGTAATCGGATGGCGCACGCGGTAATCGGTCGGATAGATCGGCAATTGCCGCTGATAGCAGCCGCCCAGTAGCGCGACGAGGCTGGCTATCACCAACAGGCGCCGCGCTAGTCGGCTGCGGTGCTCTATGGTTGCCGTGTGAAGTGATGGCATCGCCTGTTCCCCTTCAATCCAAAATGAACCCGTAGTCGCCGTGATATTTGGACGGCGATTTAATCTTGCCAGCAGCGCCGTAGATGCGATTGAGGCGGCCGAGCAAGACGCTCGACGGATCGCTTGGATCGGCGAACCCATCATCCGGGCGCGACAGGTTCTTCCGCGCCACGTCATGCACGAGGTAAGGTGTGACCAATACCATTAGTTCGCTCTGGTCATTGATGTAATCGCGGCTTTTGAACAACGCGCCGAGGATCGGCAACTGCATCAGCCCCGGAAGGCCGTTGATCGCTTGCTTGGTCTGCTCCTGTATCATGCCCGCCAAGGCCAACGAGCCACCAGACGGAATCTCGACAGTGGTTTGCGCGCTCCGGGTATCAATGGATGGGATGGTAGCGCTTAAGCCACTAATTGACTGCGCGAGGTTAATGGAATTCTGGTACGAGATATTGGAAACTTCGGTCGAGACCTTTAGGCTAATGCGGCCGCCCGACAGCACCACCGGCGTGAATGCCAGGCTAACGCCGAATTTTTTAAACTCGATTTTCGGCTGGCAGTTTCCTCCGTTGTTCCCGCATTCCAGACCTACCGGGATTGGAATTTCGCCGCCCGCCATGAAATTCGCAGTCTCTCCGGAGATCGCAGTCAAACTTGGTTCAGCCAGCGTGCGCATCACGCCCGCGCGCTCCATGGCTCTTATCGTAGCATCGATGCGTGGATTTATACCGAACTTGGAGCTAAGAGAAGAAAGCGGGTTAGCACCGGATGCGACGAACGGGTTCACGCTGTTGAATTTTACCACTGCGCTGCCGTAGCCGAGGGCACCGGAAATATCGACACCAAGCTGCTTGAGTACCTCGCGTTTCACTTCAGCGACCTCCACCTTAAGCATGACTTGGTCGCGCCCACGCACCGTGATGTTGTTGACCACCTTATCTGCTTTGCCAACCAGCCGCGAGGCGACATCGAAGGCTCGCTGCGCTTCGTCTTGGTTCGCTGCCGTGCCGGTGAGCATCACGGCGTCGCCAACGCCGTCAATACGGATGTCTGAATCCGGGAACATCCGTCGGAGCACGGCGCGCGTCCCGTTGAGGTCGCGTGTTACCGCGACGTCGAAACCGGCGATCTGCCTGCCCTTGGCGTCGAAAAAGAACATATTGGTCTGCCCGACTGCGACGCCGATCATATAGACGCGGCGAGAGCTGCGAAGCACTGCATTGGCGATCTTCGGATCGCCGACCAGCACGTCCTTGACATCGCTGGGCAGGTCGATGGCAATTGATTTGCCAACTCCGAGCGGAATGAATCGCGAGGTTGCGTCGCCCGCTGCGACCTTGATAAATGGGACGTGTACGTCGGCACCAATCACTGGGGCTGTCGGCGCGAGCGCTGCGCAGGCAATCAGGGCCGCCAGCGTGGTTTTGCGGATGAGTGTCTTTGTCGGCATGTTCTTTATGCACCCTCATTTGCGCCAGAGCGGATGATGTTGATGCGACGGCCAGTCTCTTCCTTTTCCGGCGAGTTTTTTCTCGCGTCTGTGATGCTGCGAAGCGCCAGCGAAATCGAGCCACGCTCCTGCGCGAGTTCCAGCGTCTCAACCCCGCGCGGCGGAAGCTCGAGTGTTGCAGTCTTACCGACCACGACTTTCTGCCCATGCTTCTCCTCGACGGCCTGGTCGATAGCTAGCACGCGAATATTGCTAAGAATGGTCTCAGATTGTCCTCTCTTCCCCCGCTGTTTGACCGTGAGAATGACATCAACATGATCATTTGGGAGAATGAATCCGCCGGCGCCGGTCTCGGCGGAAATCTTCGTCGCCACCGCCCTCATGCCCGAGGGCAGGATTGCCGCCATGTACCCAGCACCTTTCGCGTTCACCAACTTGGCTTCCTGAATCGGTTCACCGGCCACGAATGGAGTACGTACAGTCAGGCCGCTCAATTTTGTAATAGCGCCGGGGCGCTTATCCTTGTGTATGAAGTTTTTGCTCTTTACGGTCGCGGGCCAAGCCTGCCACTGTAAATCTTGCGGCAAAATCTTCGTGCCGGTGCTGAGGTCCTTTTTCGCAACAAGAATTTCGCTGCTACTAACGTTGTGTGCCGTTTTTTCAGGTGGCCCTGATTTGCCAGATCGGCCCGCTAGCAGCGCGGAAACGCCACCTGCTGCGAGGGCGACGGTCAGTACTATGATACGTGCACTTTTCATCTGCTCCCTCTAACTTTGCCTACGGGCGGCTCGGCCGCCCAAACCACGTGGCGGTTACCACAACGGCTTGCACCAAACTTAACCGCTCAAGGGTCAAAGCATGGTTAAAGAGCAGTATCCAATCCGAGTTAATTTTTTATTGCTGCGCCGAAGCTTTTGGCCAAAACAGGCGCTCCATTTCGGGCCTTGCCTGTGTGAAGACGATCTTTGGCGCCATTCCGGCGCAAGACTGGTTCAAGCGGATCGACGATTGCGCATGGGGCGGCCGGGCAAGTTGATTCTTTAGTTGCGGCCCGACAACCGGTTGGGATTTTTCACACACTCAGGGTCGCATACAAAAGCGCAAGGATCACCATGTCCACGGCTTGCAACACGCTGCCGGTACGCACGACCTCGCAATCATGGCGTCGGGGACGGAATTCACAGGCCAAGTCCGGGCATCCAGCCGGTTTGGGGATAGACGAACAGCGCGCCGGCAGCCAGCGCGATGCCGTAGGGCACGCCGACGTCTGCCTTGTGCAAGCGGCGAATCCAGCTCTGCCGCGTCAGCACGTCCGGCAGCGGCAGACGACGGAACGAGAGCAGGAGGATCGTCAGCGCTCCGCCAAACAGCGCGGCATTGACGAGGTACTCCAGCAGATGGCCGAATCCGAACCAAAGTGCAGTGGAAGCTGCGAGCTTAACGTCGCCGCCGCCGACCCAGCCCCGCGTGAAAAGTCCGAATGCGAATATCAGGACCACGGCCGCTGCTCCCAGATGCATGCCGACAGCAGCCAAGCTCATGCCTGTTACGATAGCGAGTAAAAAGAATCCACCTGCGAGTGCTAGCGAAAGCTTGTTTGAGATGGTCAGGGTCAGCAGATCGCTCGAGGCGGCAAAAACCATCAGAGCAGGAAAAAACAAGAGCCTGATCGCGTCGGTCAACATGATAATAGTCCTAAATCGCATGCTTTGCCGCAAATTGGGCAACCAATCCTGCGGTTCGGTTAGAGTTAGCGCGCGGAGTCTTTACCGTTCGTAAATGGCAGCGCCACCAACTGGCTGAGCGCAATAGCTCCGGCGAATCCTCTTAATTCGGATCTGGACAAGACGAGGCTGCCCTTGACCTAGCCGAATAATTCCTCGATCCGCTTGCGCTGGATTTGGCTGCTCCCATTGCACAAATGCCGGGTTGTGCGATCATCCCGCGCCGCAGGCATGCAAAGAAGGCGTCATGAACCGCCCCGCGTTTGGCCACACCACAACTTACGGCTACTGAACTCCTTCAGAACACCCATAAGTTTGCTCGAAGCGTCCCAAATAGAACGCGCGTCCTTGCGAAACCTGCGCAGGTCTTAAGCCCAGATAGCGACGACGGCCCATGCCCGCACAACCCCCAGTGACGAAGGCCAGCACCACCGAGACGCCACGCCCAGTCACGCGCGCACGACCGAGGAGTGTTCCTACTGCAGGCGACGCTTAGCCGAAGCAGTCATTCGCCCCGGGCCGGCGCTAATAGATGTCCGCTGACCGTTTGATTTGTAACAATTTAAAATCGCGGCCGGCTTCAGATTGGAATGCATGGCCGGCTTCGTCGGAATCCGTATCGCGGCGGGTGGAGGGCAAAGACATCATGTAGAGATCGCGTGAGGCCGTAGTTCGAGCACGCCTGGATCTCAGTGCGCGACGATATTCCTTGCCGTCAACTGAGCTTGGGCATAAGCAGCTCTGAACGGTACGTTTTCGAGGTGCCCAACAACAATTAGACGGTTTATTTCGCCGCTGAGAAATGCTTGCAGAAATTTGGGATAATCCTGAAGGGAGACACACCCGTTCGATTGACCATTGGGACCAAGCATATAGGGGTGCACGAGCATGCCCGCGCGTCCGTACATATTGCCACCGCCGACAGGATTAAGCCGAATAGCTTGAACACCGTGAAAAAGCTGTTCTCGCAAGGTAAGTCGATAAATGTTGGGTGGAGTGGGGCCTCGATCTTTTAGGTTCACATATCGAGCGTCATCTAACAATTCGCCTAGTCCCGAATGGGCTTCCAATTTTTCACCATTTGGCAAATAGACCGCGTGTCCCTCGATATCATAGACCGCGGTTCGACCACCTGCCTCGGGTGGAAAGATCGGAATAGTTTGAGCATCCTTGAATCGCAACAGTCTCTTTAGCCAGGCGAATGGCCCAAACGAGGGGCCTTGCGTGGAGCCTGGCACTATCGAAGTATTGCTTGAGAGAGCCCCTGCCCCATCATAGTGATCTATCTGCGGGCGACTACGCGGCAAAGGGATCTCAAGTTTACGGTTGACAGACGGAGCTTGTGCCGACATTGAAGTACCAATTACAAATTTACTGGCGACGTCGGTAGACGGGTGCTTGCTATCGCGAATGAAAGTGGTCGCTTCGTTCTGCTGCGGTGCGTCTGCGCCTACAGGTTCGACAGGGAAGAGCTGTTCCTCCCCGCGCGCTGGCGAGCTCTCAAAAGGAGAAACGGCGGGGGCACTGCCTGGATCAAACGTAAATTCGCGAAGGTGATCGTCATTAGAGGTCCGACCAGGTGTGGGTAAGCTCTCGACATCGGGTAATTGTGGCGTACTTTCGGTGTTCTGCAAGGCGCTTTTCTCATTCGCCCCCTTAGTATCAGCTTGAGTATAAGCCGCACGCACCCACACGGGAGCAATGGTAATCAAAGCGGCTATGGCCGCTGCGGCCAGCACCGCTAGAATGGCGACGATCCCGGCTCTAAAGGCTGATGCATGGCCCAGATTAACGTCGCGCACGGCCGCCGCCCCATCCAAGAGGGCTGCAGCTTCGTTGCTCCGCCGATTCGCGATCACCGAAAGCACGTCCCCGTAGCTTGGCGTCATAAGAAGACACTACAAAATGCTTCAATATGGCGTTAAAAGGCCATGTCCGTCTCCAACCTGCACCCATCTCCCGATGACTGCCGTAATTGAAGGAAATATGGTGAAAGAAATATGGTTAAAAAATTGTTGCTGACTCAAAGTCAGCGGCAACAGTATTGAATCAAAAGGCGGTTTTCCCTGATTCGATTAGCGGCGCGAACGCCGTGCCCAAATTTTGCAGCACGCTCGAAGGCAAAGCCGACACGCTGCGGCCATCGATGAGCCGGGCAGATATTTACGTCGCAATTCTGACCGTTTTGGCGACCCAGCTCGGACATAACGAAGATATTGGGCGCCTAGCTAGGCCGACCACGCGGAACGAGTTCTTGCCAATATCGATGTCCGCTACAGCGATTGCGGGGCGCAAGCACGGTTCCGCCAGCCAATTCGAACCGCGCCAATGAAAGAGTCGCTACTTCTTCACCACCCCACTAGTGAAAAATACTCCAAGTTGGTGGTTGCTTCGCCAAGCTACACGACACGGACGTTTGAAGTGTTCGCCGTCCTTCACAAGAAAGATTTCTTGTGGAATTCCGAAATGACTGGCAACCTGAAGGCATGCTCCGAACGGCGACAGGTTTCGGATCACGCACCTCACTCCGCTACCGTTCGAGAGTACGATTCGTCCATGCTTTCCGGAGTGCTCCCTTGGGTGTCGTCGCTGTTCTAACGGGATCATAAAAACCTCCGGCCGTTTTGCTGAGAGCCATCATGTTGTAGTAGCATTTGAGCCGACACCGATTGAAAAGAGATGAAAGCAAACCTCAATACTTCCGCTTAAGATCAAGTTACCTTTAACCTTGATCCGTAGGTGGTTACTGAGCAGCCTGATCGAGTGGTAATCCTTCGGCACGGGGTGCGCGAGTTTCTCCGCTTCTGCCTGCTATTCAGGGATGTCGATGTCCAAGAAGATTTGACCCTCACGACCAGAACGCCATTTAGAGCCGGGCTGAAAAAGCGGCGAGCGATTTCAAGAGGTTGTGATTCCATAGGATTTCCGAGATCCGCTGGAGATCACAGCGCCCTGGACCGAAATCACTCGATCTCACTATTTGCGCGAAGGCCTGTGTTATGCAAGCGACCTGACTGATGCGCGGTGAAAGCTGATTGACCTATGATGTTGCCGCGTTCACTCACCGGTCGACCGCGCAGCACGGATTTGCGCGTCGTCGTGAACGCGATCGTCCACATAGCCTCGACCAACTGCCAGTGGCGGCGGTTGCCTTGGGACTCTCTCCGAATGGTCGTACAGCGGTCTGTTCGTAACGATCAATCATACGCTAGTACCCACTATCGCTGATGGATGAGTCGTGATTCGAGGATGCATGAGGGGCATTCCTGAAGCGACTCCGATTAGACTGAGCACAGAGGAGCGTGCCGAGCTTGAAGGCTTGGCGCGCTCGACGAAGACGGATACCGGTCGCGGCAACGGGCGCGGATCGTGCTGTTGGCGGCGGACGGCACGGCGAGCCGGGTGATCGGACGGGCGGTCGGCTGTACGACCGGCACCGCATCGAAGTGGCGCGTGCGCTATGCCGAAAAGCGGCTTGCGGGTCTCGACGAGACCGGAAAGCGGGGCGCCGCGCCGAAATACACGGCGGAGACGGGCAAGCGCATTTTGGCGCTGCTGGATCAACCGCTGCCCCAGGGTTATGCCCGCTGGTCCGGGCCACTCCTGGCCGCGGCGCTCGGCGACGTCGATGTCCAGTATGTCTGGCGCTTCCTGCGCGGCCAAAAGATCGACCTTTCCGGGCGCAAATCGTGGTGCGAGAGCAACGATCCGGAGTTCGTCGCCAGGCGGCCGACGTGGTCGGGCTCTACATGGCGCCACCCGAGAACGCGATCGTCATCTGCGTCGACGAAAAGCCGTCGATCCAGGCGCTGGAGAGGGAGCAAGGCTACTTGAAGCTGCCGAACGGACGGGCTGGCACACACAATATTGAAGTTTATCGGCGGCTTGGAGCGGCGTTGGAGTGGTTGAAGGCACGCACTCTAACCTTGTCGGCGCCAAAAGCGATACGGGAGATGCTAGTATTGCGGTCGAGGCCACCTCTCGTGCCGCCTTGTCCGTCGCGAGCGTGTGCTCGGATCGAACGCCAGCCCGCTACCGTTTTCTCATCAGCGCACGAGTCGTATAGCGCAGGCGGGCGCCGCGCTTTTCATACTAATCGACGGTTTTCATGGCGATCTGAAATCGGCCGCGCCCAATTAATAGCAGGTAGTTTTTGCACCCCAGAACCAGTTGCCGCGCCTATCGCGAATAGGCGCCTCCTGGCAATAGCATCCTGCGAGTGGATATGGGGAGTAATAATCGAACTCCGAAAAACGCACGACACGATGTGGGACTTTAGGCGCGTAGTAAACCTTACCTACCGGATAGCCGTATCCGCAATAACCACAGTCCGGCCCCAACCTTCCGGCCACCGCGCTACCTGCAAAGACCGCGGCCAAGCCCATTCCCGCTAAAGCAGTCAGCAACACTCTGCGATACATAGTTGTTTCCTTCAAAATGGTCCTTTGATCGCCACAATTGTTATCTTACTGGACAATTTTATGCTATCAGTAGATCATTATCAGATTATTATCGTGGATCGATATCAAATGACTTTGCAAATTACGGTTTATGATTTCCTTCGATGCCTCAATATTCCAATTGCAGAACGCGATACGAAGCGATCACGCCCGATCTAAGAGCCTGACTGAAAAAGTGGTAAGTGATTTCAAAAGGTTGTGATTCCGTCGGATTTGCAAAATTCGCTAGAGATCACGATGGCCTGGACCTAAATCACACGACTGCACATGTGCATTAAGGTCTACGTTATGCAACCGACCTGACGGATGCGGAGTGAAAGCTGATCACGCCGCTGTTGCCGCCGGCTCCGCCGATTGGACGACCGCAGGACCAAATGCGATCGCGTACCGGGCCTTAACCGGTTTTCAGTGGCGTCAGTGCCGAAGTATTTTCCGTCCTGCTCGAGGTGATTTCTACGACTGATCGCGTCGTGGCCGGCTTATGATGATCAACCACATGCTTGATGCTAGCGACAAGCTCCGCAATGCGCTGACAAAATTTTGAAAGTGGGCCATCGAAATCATCAATCGATCGGAGCGAGCCGCCAGCTTCGAAGTGCTGCTGCGTCGAGGGTGGTCGAGCGCACCTTCGCCTGGCTCGGTCGATCTCGTAGGCGCGCCAAAGAGAAAGGCAGGGTTGTTGTATTTGTTGCAACGGCGCCATTTGGTAACTGAATGCATTAACCTCCCATGGGATTTTGACCTTTTGTGTGGTCCGCAATCTCAGCGCAAGGTGTCGCGGCGATTGGCCCACGGCGCTGATCAGTGATCGCATCGATGCAGCTCCGATATGCGCGCGATCATCCAAGTCAGCGCTGCGCGCTTGACACGCCGGCACGGCCTCACATCGTGACATTTTCGTGGCCGAGGCCGGGGCTGTTGCGGATCGCCTCGATCTGGCAACGGGCGCACGGGTCTTCACAGCCACGTGGTCAGATCGTCCGAGGCTATTTCAAATTACGCGAGCCCACCGGCAAATTGGCGGTCCGAAGCTCCCGCCGCACGCCGCCGGGCGACCACCTGAGCCCCTCCATTACGGTTGGCTAACGGGTGCAATAGAGGGGCTTCTCTATTAAGATTACCTGTTTACTAATAGTTAATAATGCGTTGGCGGGCACGATCGGCTCGGCTTAGTGTGGCACGCTATCTCCCTAACCCGAGGTGCCACGATGGGCAATAAAATGTACCCCGCTTTGATCAGTGTAGCTCTTATCCTTGTCTCCAACCTGGCATTCGGCGAGCCGACAGTCGGCGGTTCCTCCTCCGGACCAGCGAACCATGAACTGGGAGTAGTTGTTGCGGAACCGCTATCAGCTAGTGCGCGCAACACATGCACACTCGATATTCCTTGGGATTGGGCACATCGATGTCCGCCTCATTCTTCCTATTCACTGTCTGAACCAGTGATCAAACCATTCGTGCTGGGCTGCCCCGCACAGACCGTGAAGATTCCCATGGGTGACGGCAAAGAGCGAACCGTAACCATCGTTCGTTGCCCGTAAAATATCCGCAACTGCCGATGCGGTCTAGCTACTCATTGGGCGCGTGACTCTGAAAGAGGGGATGCCCCGGGTTCTCTTGAGTTGAGCGAGGCAGGCATTGCCTTGAGTAATGCTATGCGGCATCGGCTTGCGGTTCAATCTTCTTGGTGACGGCCTGCTTGTTGGCGTGGGCGATGAGCGCAGCCTTGAGGACCGGGAGCTGTTTATAGGCTTTCGAGCGACGGAATCCCTTGGCCGCCTCCATCATGCCGGCCGCCGTCCAGCGCAGCGCCATCGCCGCATTTTGCCACCGCTTCACATTACGACTGACGCGACGCACGGTCCCAATCATGTTCTCGATCGAGTTGGTGCAGGCAAGCGAGCGCCGCAGCGGGGTCGGCAGACCGAGGCGATTGACGGTCAGCATTTCGTCGAGCCCTTCGAAAAGGCTGGCAGCAACACCGGGCGCCTCCTGGTCGAGCCGGCGTGCAAGATTGCGTAAGAGTCGTTCGGCTTTATCAACATCGTCGGGTTCCCAGGCCTGACTGCCGGCGCGACGAACCGGCACATGCAAGGACTTGGGCAGCCGATCGACAACATTGCGGGCTTTGTGAATCTGGCACCGCTGGATCGGTGTGTGGGCGCCGAACGGCTTGGGTTGGCTCTCCGGCCGGATTGCAGCAATGAACCGCTTCACAGCCGTGTAGGCCCCGCTATAGCCCCGTTCCCGGATCTCTCGCGTCAGCCTGACCGCCGTCAGATCGGGAAAGGCCGCAATCCGCTCGCGCAAAAAATCCAGATAGGGCGCAAGCTTGTTCGGTCGGCCGACTTGGCGCGGGCCGTAGACCGGCGGCTCGAACCCCCGTTTCAGGCATTTGCCGTGACGGACAGTCCCTGCCGGTGAAGCTCCAAAATCATCATCAGTTCTCCAAGCTGGATCATCGCCGCGCCTCCCCTCCAAATCGAAACGGAAGGAATGGTCGGCGACGAATGCGCCTCCCGGCCTGCTGGGGCGCGCCCCGGCAGCCCGGGCCAGGGCGCCAACTAGGGAATTTTCGATGCCCACACTCAGGGAGGATTCACCGCCCAATGACAACGCCCTCATTCGCGCTTGCCCGGGCCCGATTATTGAGCCGGCCGATGCCCTCTGGAACGTAGCTTAGCGATTCGTAACAAGGCTGATCATAATCACGATGATCGAGACCGAAATGCCCGCCGCAATCAGGCCCAACTCGATGGCAGTCGCTCCGGAGTCGTCCTTCGTGAAACGTACGAAAAGGTTTTTCACAGCTGGCTCCTTAAGATCCGCGCACTGGCGACGTGGTCAGGCCCGCGCACATCACCGGTGGTTAATCACCGGCGCTTAATAAATTATCTGCAAATAAAATCATGGTTAATGAGATCGAACTCCTCTTTCAAGTGTTGATGCCTGCTTGTAGATCCATCGCACTTTGATAGTGACTCCCAAGGCGCGCAGGTCAGTCCGCGCCGAAAGATTGGCAGGTAATATATCCACTCTCCCTGAGCACTGCTCACGATGAGCCATACCTCCTCGCCCGGAAGACGTCCTAATCATTGTCTCTGAACCGCTCGCCGATGTGGACGGCCACCGACTGCTATTGGCCAGTTGAGCCGAAAGCTGCCAAGCTCGGCACGGCGATGACGAGGAATGCCAACCGTCGAGCTGAGCTTGCGAGCCGTGAACCGCTGGCGGAATGGCGCGCTCAGGCCGTAACCGGCTTCTGCCGCGACGCAATCGAAACGGACCCTGGCAACGATCATGCGAGCGAATTTCGCTGTTTTTCGGCTTCGTCCGTGCCGTGCGATATTCAGCCAGAACATTGGCCCGAGGCAGTCGTCGCCCATCGTCCTTCAACTCTCCGGAAGCATAAAACACCAAGATCACCGTCGTCGACACTTCGCCGTTTCTTTGCCCTGCTCCAATGGCACCTCCGCATCCTTATCTGCTGGAAGCGCGAAACACTTTCTCGGGTTCGTCCAACCGGCCGGCGCAATTGTTCTTATCAGAGGATTGTTAGATAGGTTCTTCTCTAACGGGCCTCGATAACTCAATCCCTCTTGCCGCCCAGTCGCCGAACTCTCGCTTCTGTCCGGGGTCGGCGCGTAGCCGCCACCTGATGGGGTTCGAATGTGGATGAGGTCGGCCAATCTGGTAAGCGTGGTCGCAATGCCACTGAACCTATCCCGCTCCGACCTCGTCCACCGTCCCGGCGACGGGACTTCGCTTCGCGAAGGCCTGGTGTCGCGACCCTCCCGAAACGCGTAAACTCCTCTTCGCTATGCCGCGGCGTGCGGCTCGGTTGGTCAAAGTCGAAGCAGTGGCGTTGAGCCACATGCGACAGCACAACCGCAAGCTTGCGCGCGAGCGCCACTTTCGCCTTCTTCATGCCGGCGCGTTTGGCAAGCCGCATCGCCCAGCTCTTGAGTGCGCCGCCCTTGATTGGCCGCGTCAAGAGGATATGAGCGGCCTCCTAAAAAACGGCACGTACCGAACTGTCACCTATCTTGTTGATCCGGCCGGTGATGTCGGTTTCACGCAGGCACTGCTTTCGGTGCGTGCGGTGGCATTGCGCGAGTTCAAGAGCCTGGAGAAGCAGGTGCGAACGGACCGCAACGACACGCGGGGACTGGCATATGCGTGGTTGACGAGCGCGGGAAGATCGTTCTCGAGGTTAAGGTCGCGAGCGAGCCGGTGGCTCTGACCAACTGGTTCAAATTGCTCTGCGCGAAGATGGAGCGGATAGGACTGGAGGCCGGCCCG
>JARRNI010000001.1:0-27124 GCA_037385125.1 Pseudolabrys sp. | reverse complement strand
TTTTTGGCGAACGCCACTTGCGCCGCGTGCTCTTAGCTTATGCTGCTTACTACAATCAAACGCGGCCGCATCGGTCGCTCCAGAAAGATGCGCCATTGCGACGAGCGATCCAGCGGATCAGTGAGGTCGCAGCAATGCCGATCCTGGGCGGATTACATCACCACTACGTTCGGATATGATTTTCAGAAAGGACAGCACGGACGGCGCCAAATTCTGTGGCTTGGAGTCACGACGCACCCGACGGCAGAGTGGATCGCGAACCAACTGACGGCGGCCTGCGGCTGCGAGCAGGTTCCGCGCTATATGATGCGCGATAGGGATGCTTGTTACAGCAGTATATTCGTTCGCCGAGTTCGCTCGCTTGGCATTCGCGATCATCCCACATCGGCACGCTCGCCATGGCAGAACGGGTACGCCGAGCGGCTGATCGGTTCAATCCGGCGGGAATGTCTGGACCACATTGTGGTGACAAGTGAGCAGCACCTTCGCCACATCCTTGCGTGCTACATGGATTATTATAATGCGATGCGCACGCACCTCTCGTTAGGGAAGGATGCGCCCAATGGAAGGGCCATTCAGCGTCACGGGCGTATCGAAGGACAGCCTATGCTTGGTGGGTTGCACCATCAGTACGTCCGGATCTAATTTGCGGTAGGGACAACGGCCTGTGCTTGCTGGACGCCATTATCAGTATGTCCGGATCTAATTTGCGGTAGGGACACCGCTCTGCGCTGTGTGTTGGTTCCGCGCTTGCCCGGTATTTTTGATGGAATACAATGCCGGCGAGGCAGCACTTGGTGCCGACATGCTGCGCAATTAGCGCTCACGTGCCGGCCTGCGGTTCGTCCTCGACGAACTCGCCGGCGTCGATGCACGCATCGCGGCGATCGAGGCCGGCATCGCCAAGTCGGCGCGCAACGGTCTTGGCTAGATCGGCCGCATCTGCTGATCCGTGGGTTCTGCGCAACAGTACCAGGGCTCGCTCAAATAGGGAACGCTTTTCGGCTGCTGGCAATCGTTTACTGGCGAAACCGGCAGACTTGGAATGTCAATATAGCGTTCGACTGTGCGCCATACTTTCTCGAATGCGGCCATGCGGTTCTGCCGGCCGTCGCCCAGAAGCGTCTGTTTAACCGAAGCTTCTACGTCTCGCTGCAACAGGTCGACGCGAGGGTCCGGATGCCCCCAGCGGTAGCAGAGGGCGGCCTCGTCGAATGTCGTGATGAATGTTTTCAGGGCGCCGGAATCCAGCAATCGAGATCCCTTGGGGATGAGGAGCCGGATCGCTAATTGGACCGGAGCGACGTTCGCGACCAAGTCGAGGTCCAAAATGCTTTGCAGCAGATCGCGATAGCCCTCAAGCGTGATCCAAGGCGTGAACGCTACGAAAGTCGGCAGGAAAGTCAACCCTACGCCGCGGAACAGTTCGACGACGCGGAAAAAGTCGAGGCACGTATGCCCTTTTCCAAGAACATGGAGAATATGATCGTCGACGGATTCGACGGCGGAGGTCACAAACGCACAGCCAGTCTCTTTCAGCTCCGGCAGCAGTTCCGAGTGACGAATGAGGTGCTCGATCTTGATCGTTACATCGTATGTCACGGTAGGATGGCGACGGCGCAGGGCGGCGACGATCTGCATTGCATGCTTGGGGCCATTAAAGAAGTCAGGATCGCCGAACGAAATATGCTCGGCCCCGCTCTCTATGAGTTGTTCGATATCAGCCATGACGACATCGTGCTGAACGATGCGAAATTGGCCGTCATAGACCGGCACGATGGGGCAATGGCGGCATAAGTGCTTGCAGCCCCTGCTGGCTTCGGTGTACCCGACGGTACGTCTTGTCCCGTCCGGCAGCGTCAGAAACGCATACTTGCTTAAATCCGGCAGCGATGTCCGGTCGGGTATTCGAAAGTCGAGTTTGGGTATGCGAGGCAATGCAGCCTCTGCCACGTAACGATGAGACCTGCGGTCCAGGATGGCCGAGATCAGCTGCTGCTCGTACTCGCCGCCGACAATCGTTTCCACGCCGAGCTTTTCCAAAAAGGCGCGATTCATGGGAGCGTAAATGCCATAGGCGCACAGGTGCGCACTCGGATTGAGGGTTCGCACGCGCCTTATAATATCAACCCCGATTCGCGTGGCGGTATGCATCGGCAGATAAAAGGCGATGGCGTCCGCCTGCGTCAAATACTGCAAGTGCTCCGCGTTCAACTCTTGGATCGCAAAGTCGAGGCATGTCACCTCGACGCCGCAGTCGCGCAGCCACGCCGCTGGCGAGGCGAGGCCGAACGGCTGGTGGCCTAGGTCATAGGTGGAGATCAATACCGCTTTCACGTGGCTCAGTTCTCCTTTGGTCCTCGTGCCTAGTTGATGACCGCCCGGATCTTTCGGTGTGCAGCGCGCAGTGCATCTCGGACGCCGCTGACGTTGTCGCCTTCGGCAAAAATGAATCCCAAATATCGGTCGCCCCAGGGCAGCGGCCGCACGACATCGCCGAGCGGTATCGTGATTGAGAGCCCGGTGATCCCCGCAACAGCCAGAGCCTCCTCGCCGCCCTCGATCCCTTCCAATCGACCCGCCTTCTCGACGGGCAGCATGAGGACTCCGGCAGCGCCGGTGAGGCGAGGCGCTTGCACGCGGCAACCCAGGCTGTGCAACAGCACCATCATTTCCAGGCTTGCGCCATCGAGGAAGTGCAGCGCACGCGAGCACAGACCGCCGATCGAACGGGCAGCAAGTTCAAGCATTCTGAGTCTAGCCTCGCCCGACCGGGTGTCTATTCGCAGCTCGGCATGGATCGGGCCGTATCGAAGTCCCAGCGCCGAAGCTGCCTGCTCCACGATCTCTGTGGCGCTTGTCAGGACAGGCTGGGCCAGCTCCGATGGCGTGACCAGCAGTGTTTCCTCGAACGTTGGCCCTTCCGGGGTATCCGGCTTGTCGAATATGGCGGTGACTGTAAGCCGCCGGTCGCTGAGAAGGCCATCGATACTCAATTCGGCTCCGGGTACGTACTCTTCGATCACAATATGGTCGCTGCTTGCTTTTTCGGTCTCCGCAAGAATCCTTTGAATTTCGATCACCGCGGCGGTCACTTCGGATTCGGTATTGGCGCGCAGCACGGCTCGACTTCCGCTCAGCGACGCCGCCTTGACCACGCAAGGGAATCCTAGCTCTTTCGCTTGCCGTGCGGCATCGGGTTCTTCCGTATCGGCGGAAACGATCCGGAAAGCAGGCTGGGATACGCCGCTTCGTGCCCACAGGCACCGCTGTGCAGCCTTGTCCGCGGCAGCGGCGACCGCGCCGACGGGATTATGCGGCAGCCCCATCGTTGCGGCTATCTCTGCAGCCAACCCCAGCATCTGGCTGTCGACTGCCACGACGGCATCCAGAGCGCCAACGCGCGCCAGTACGTGCTGGCTGCTTGTGCTGGGATCGCCGGCGTCCACGTGCACGACCGGTTGCCCGCCCAGAGGCAGCGCCCCGTCACTGCCAATTACGAGATCGAGTTCGAGCCGTCTTGCCGCAAGAACAAAATCCGTCGCTCTGTAGGTAACAGCGGGGACCAGAAGCAACACTCGCTTCCCTTTTGGTAGGACATCATTCGTCACCGGCAAGTCGACCCTACCTGAGCGAACGCCGGTCATCGCTTGGCCGCGGTGTAAAATGGTTTTTGGCCCGCCTGGTGGTCGGTTACATCCACGATTCCGACCACCCCGGGGACGCGCGCACACAGCAACGGCTCGATACCCTGGCGAACGGTCACCTCAGCGAGGCTGCAGCCCTGGCAACCGCCTTCAAGCTCAAGCCGGACCCAACCCTGTTTGAGTTCGACGAGGTTCGCTCGGCCGCCGTGGGCCGCAATAATCGGGTTGATCTCAACATCGAGGATGCGACGAACGCGTTCGGCAAGGCTTCCCTCGGCGTCTTCGTCCAGCGGTCGGCCGCCGGGCCCAACCATTCGTACGTTAGTTACTTCCGGGACGGCTTTGCGGATCAAACTCTCGATGCGCGCGATCAGCGGCACACTGGCACCCGGCGAGCCGCTTACTTCGAGAATGGCTACCCCCTTCTCGACCGTCAGAACGCGTATTTCACCGCCGCGCGCGATTACCGTCGGAACCACGCTGGTTTGAAGCGCCATTGACACCTGATCGACCAAATCCACGAGAGGATAGCTCCTTGATCTAAATTACTGCCGCGGCGCGCCAGGCTCACGGAGGCGCAATTTCCAGGGCCGCCTCCAAATCGGCAATTAGATCGCCCACCGCCTCGATACCGATCGAGAGTCGCAACATATCGTCGGGCACCGAAGAGGACGGGCCTTCCATGCTACGCCGGTGCTCGATGAGGCTCTCGACGCCGCCAAGAGACGTGGCCCGTTTGAATACCTTAACCCCACCCAGAACGGCCGCCGCATGTTGCGCTCCTCCTGCGAGCCGTATCGACAGCATTCCCCCAAATCCGCCGCTCATCTGGCGAGATGCAATTTCGTGACCCGGATGCGATGACAGGCCCGGATAGAGCACTGTCTTGATGGTGGGATGCGTTTCAAAATGCCGAGCTATGGTGAGCGCACTTTCCGAAGCGCGACGGACCCGGAGAAACAAAGTGCGCATTCCACGCTGCAAAAGCCAAGCCTCGAACGGACCGAGCACGGCGCCAGCCTCGCGTCGCCAGGATCGAATACGTTGCCATAAAGGGTCGTTGCGCGCGGTTACAACCGCGCCCGCGAGAACATCGCTGTGACCGTTCAAATATTTGGTGGCAGAGTGGACGACGAGATCGGCGCCGAACTCCAGGGGCCGCGTCAAGACTGGTGTCGCAACCGTGTTGTCGACGGCCACCCTGGCGCCAGCGGCATGAGCGATCTTGCACACGGCGTGCAGATCGGTGATTTCCCAAGTGGGGTTTGCCGGCGTCTCGACCCACAAGAGCCGAGTGGACCCGGGACGCATAGCCGACTCGACTGCGTGCAGGTCGGTCGTATCGACAAATTCCACATCGATCCCCCAGGTCATTCCGAATTCGGCCAGCCACTTCCGCACACCCCAGTACAGCACTTTTGCAACGACGACGTGGTCGCCGGGTATCAGGGCTTGAAATACCGCGGTTGCTGCCGCCATTCCAGAGGCGAACAGCATGCAGTCGCAGCCAGTTCCTTCCAGCAGGGCGATAACCCGCTCGGTTTGTTCAGACGTGGGATTGTCCGCACGCGTGTAGACGCGGTCCTGATGGTACGAACCGTCAGATTTCTGCTCGTAGTTCGTGGACATGGTGATCATCGGGGCTAACGCTCCGGTCAGCGGGTCAACCTCACCCAGGGCTTGCGCGACCAACGTCTCTGCGGACAACGACGACATCCCGCTCATCGCAATGCTCCCTTGAGTGCTTCTAAGCCCTCTGGCGCCCGTAGTGATTATTCTGGTTCAGGTATCGAGCAGTCGTTTGATCGTCGAATCCGAACGGACCGCCGAGGCAGCCAGCATGCAGATGTTGCGACGGACCATGAACAGATGTCTGCGTCAACATACCTAATTGAGTCCATTTACGACTGAAAGCCCCGCGGCGCGCCATTCTGGGAGGCCATCCTCCAGTCGACGGGCCTTAAAACCTTTTGCGCGGAGTTGTGCCACCGCTTCATAGGACAGCACGCAATAAGGACCGCGGCAATAGGCAACAATTTCACGCTTGGGATCGAACTTGCGAAGGCAAGCCTTAAGCTCACGTAACGGGATGTTCAGAGCACCAGGAATGTGTCCGAGCGCGAATTCGTCTTCGGGTCGAACATCGATCACAGTAACCGTGCCGGCCCGCGCTCGAGCAAGAAGGTCTTTGCGCGATATCGCCTCCAAATTGTCGCGCTCATTGAAATATCCGCGCACCACGCGCTCCACTTCGGCCAGGCTTTGCTTGGCAATGCTGCGCAACGCGGCCAGCAAGTCGAGGACATTATCGTCGGCCAGCCGGTAGTAGATAAATTTCCCGTCGCGCCTGTTGGTTACCAGGCCGGCGCGCCGCATCTGCTGGAGATGCTGCGAGGCATTCGCGATCGAGAGGCCGGTGCGGTTCGCCAAGACCTCGACGCTGCGCTCCCCTTGGGCCAACTGCTCCAGAAGTTCCAGGCGATGAGGATGCCCGAGAGATTTGGCGACGAGGGCGAATTGAGCGAACAGCGCCGCCTTAGGGTTGGGCATTGACATAGCGGGTTGTGGTGTCCTATTTCATTCAATCGAATAATTGAATATTAGGCCGCGCGGCCTTTTTGTCAACGTCCGGAACGACCAATCCATGCACGGCGTCTTGTTCGTTTATGAGCCGATGATTCGTCTGGCCGCCTTTGCCGGCGTGTTCGTCGCCATGGCGGTCTGGGAATTCGTGGTGCCGCGACGGAAGCAGGCGACCGGACGCTGGTGGCGCTGGCCGAACAACCTCGGCGTCGTCGTCGTGAATACGCTGCTGGTACGCATTCTTTTCCCAACCACCGCGGTTGGCCTCGCTTTGCTGGCCCAAGCACGTGGCTTTGGATTTTTCAACGTGATCGGTGTCCCGATCTGGATCGCGGTAATCGCTTCGGTGGTTATCTTCGACCTCGCAATCTATCTCCAGCATGTGCTCTTTCATGCCGTGCCGGCGCTGTGGCGGCTGCATCGGATGCACCACGCTGACCTCGAATTCGACGTGAGCACCGGGCTGCGTTTCCATCCGATCGAGATTCTGTTGTCGATGCTGATCAAGTTCGCCGTGGTTGCCGCGATCGGCGCGCCAGCAGTGTCGGTCCTGATCTTCGAAGTCCTGCTCAACGCCACCTCGATGTTCAATCACGGCAATGTACGCATCCCTGCGGGGATCGATCGCGTGCTACGCTGGCTCGTGGTGACGCCGGACATGCATCGCGTTCACCACTCGATCCTAGTGCGGGAAACCAACAGCAATTTTGGGTTCAACCTGCCTTGGTGGGACCGTCTCTTCGGCACCTACCGGCCGCAACCGGCGGCGGGGCACGAAGGCATGACGATCGGCATCGAGCAGTTCCGCGATCCGCGCGAACTTAGGCTTGATCGCATGCTCGTTCAGCCTTTGCGCGGCGAGGCCGGCGACTATCCACTCGGGCGCCGCGAGGCCGAAAGTTGAACATGCGCCGCCTGCTGCCGCGACTTGCGCTCCTGCTATTGCTTGCTGCAGCGGGAGGATGGGCCGCAGTTCACCGCGACCAGATCAATCTGACGACGCTCGATGCCTGGCTTCGTCTGCTCGGCTTGTGGGCGTCGCTCGGTTACGTGGTCCTTTACGCTTTTGCAACGGTCGCTTTTGCCCCCGGCCTTGTGTTCGCGCTTGCGGGTGGCGCGCTGTTCGGTCTGGTCTGGGGAACGATCTGGAATCTTGCGGGCGCCACTCTCGGTGCTACGCTCGCATTTTTGATCGCGCGCTATCTCGCGGGAGACTGGGTTGCCCGCAAGGCCGGCGGGCTTGTGAAGCGACTGATCGACGGCGTCGATGCGGAAGGCTGGCGCTTCGTCGCTTTCGTGCGGCTGGTCCCGCTTTTCCCCTTCAATCTATCAAACTACGTGCTGGGGCTCACGCGGATTCCGCTGGCCCAATATGTCGCCGCTTCCTTTTTCTGCATGGCGCCGGGCGCAATCGCCTACACTTGGCTGGGTTACGCCGGACGCGGGGCACTCGTCGGCGAGAGTGGCGCCGTGCGCTACGGGGTGCTCGCTCTGGGGCTGCTTGCAGCGATTGCGCTGCTGCCGCGACTGATCGGGCGCTTGCGCAAGCCGTTTACGTGGATCGACGTCGCCGATCTCAAGCGACGGCTCGATGGCGGCGAAGCCGTTACCGTAATCGACGTACGCGGAACCGACGAGTTCACTGGACCATTGGGCCATATTGCGTCCGCACGTAACATTCCGATCGCTGAGTTGAATGGGCGCTTGGCTGAGCTCGGTGGCCTCGAATCGCAGCCGGTCGTTCTCGTCTGCCGGACCGACAAGCGTTCCGCGATGGCTGCACAGACCCTGGCAACGGCCGGCTTCACGCAGGTCGGAGTCCTGCGCCGAGGGATGATTCAGTGGAACGAAGAGCGCCTACCAGTGGAGGCACGCGCTGCAGACACTGCTGCCTAGAGGATACCGGCCATGAAGGTTTTGTTTATCCTGAACGATGCGCCCTATGGTACCGAGCGCGTGTACAACGCGCTCCGGCTCGCACATGCCTTGGTGAAAAAAGAGCCAGGGACCGACGTGACCACCTTCCTCATGGCTGATGCGGTCGTCGGTACAAGGGCCGGGCAGAAGACGCCCTACGAGCGCAGGCGGCATTCGCGTTGCGGGTCGCCGGAAGCGATAACGTCCTCGTACTGAAAACTGGGCTCGACTGTTGGAAAAAGGATCCCGCGTACAAGCCGTGAGAAGGCATTGACGCGCTTTTAGAGTAGGGGACACGGTGGGCAATGATTTGAACGACCTCACACGGTTTTGGCCGCAAATATCGATGCAGCCCGAGTTCCAATAACGGCTTCAGGCACTATGGCACAGTCAAACCCTCAAGAAGACCCCTCTGCCTCACGTCAACAGCAGTTGATCACGTTTCTACGATCACTGGGCATTGCTGTCGATCCTGTCGCGTACCCAGCACACAGCACGGTAGAGGAAGGCCGCGCACTTCGCGGCGATATGCGAGGGACCTTCACGAAGAATCTCCTTCTGCGGGACAAAAAGGGCCGCCTCTTTCTTGTGGTGGCCGAAGAAACCTGCCTGATCGATCTTCGCACGCTGCATGGCAAAATCGGCGCGAGTGGCCGCCTTGGATTTGCATCGCCGGATACCGTGCGCGCAATTCTCGCTGTCGAGCCGGGTGCGCTTACCCCCCTGGCGCTTATGTTCGATGAGAATTGTAAAGCGGCCGTGGTTCTCGATGGAAGTTTGATGCGCGAAGAGCAGTTAAACTTTCATCCCCTCGTCAATACCCAGAGCGTCGGATTGTCGCCAGCGGAATTGGTTCGATATATCGATGCAACTGGTCACGCCTACGTTGTTGTGGACTTTGTGGCCTGAGGGCCAGAAACTTGGAGATCGCACCTTGCCGCTCTTGAAGGTCGAGGGAACCTCCTTGGCGGTCTTCATTCGACCAGGAGGGGATCAGTCCCCAATGCATCTGCACGAGTTCCAGTCGACTCCGCCGCGCAGGGTCACGGCGTCGATCGTCGTGGTCCTCGCCGAGCGGCCCGCAGTCAGGGCAAGTTGCCTGTAGAAAGTGCTCCAGAGGCACGAAGATCACCTTGGAGGTGATTGGATAGCGTGAATCGACCGCCATTTCTGCGTCGATAAACGGCCTATCGTTACAATCATGCTGAGGGTTATCCGCAGTTGGCATTGGGGAGCGGTTTCTGAGGAGTTCGAATGCTGTATTGACCCAGCTTAACAGGTTGTTGAAGAATTCGCTGGCGGGATGTAATTGAGCTTGACTCTCGATTTGATTGATTCGGGAGGACGAGGTGCGAGGCTCGAACGAGCGGTCAGGATCGCTGTTCAGCTATGTGGATTTGGAGGCGCGGGCTCGCCGGGACCATTCGCTGCGCACGATCCGGGAGATTTCGAACGCGGCGTTGACCGACCTGTCGGGAGCATTCACCGCGCTTTCTGCGGACTTTGGCCGGGCACCGATTGCGCCCGAGAAACTTCTGCGGGCGATGCTGTCACAGGCCTTCGACCGCATCCGTTCTGAACGGAAACTCATGGAGCGTTTGGAGTTCGACCTCTTGTTCCGTTGGTTTGTCGGCGTCGATGACTGGTCCGAGACCATGCGACTTTCTCCAAGAACCGCGACCGGTCGCTTGAAGGAGAGATCGCAGCGAAGTTCCTGGCGGCGGTGCTGGCGCCGCGGCGGGTGAAGCGGCTGTTGTCAAGCGATCACTTCTCAGTCGATGGTACACTTATCGAGAGGCCCGGGCCTCTAAGAGCAGATCGAACGCGGTAGCGTCACTTTGAGCGCCATGCTGCCCTCGCAATGTAGTGGCAAGACGAAATGATCGCTGAGTTCCGCTCGCAGTACGCCCAGTGAATTGCACGAATGGGCATCACTCCCGATGCCGGGAGATCACGTAGCATTCATCGTTGAACCATAGGCCGTTGCGCTCACGCAGAACTTCGTTCGTTGCTTCAACGTACCGGTTGTCGGTAACGGCGTTGGCGAGACGTTCGTCTTCCACCTGCGCCACGTAGACCGCCGCGTTCCACGCGGCAAAGGTCGTCGATGTTCCGATCGGTCCCGACACCTCGTCCGGCAAGATATCCAGCTCGTATTGAAAGATTGCGCGTGTGTCTGGTTGCGCGCTCAAATTGAATTCGCGGGCGTCCCTGCCGAGTTCCTGCCTCACGGCTCGGAGTATCTGATGGCGGTCGGACACGAATGGTTGGTCTCCGGGCCAGACCTTCTGAATGATCTCCATCCCCGGGTCTCTGCCGCACGAATGGATGGCGACAAGCCGTCCGCCCGGGCGCAGCGCGCGCGCCAGAGGCGCCACCACTTTTTTCGCCTTGAATTCGGCCGAGGTGCGGGCGCGGTAGGGCTGGGACGCGATAATGAGATCGAAATTGGCCTCGGCGCGGCCCTGCTGCGGGATCACATTGTGAAGCAGGAATTGCTGATCGTCGCGATAGATCACGAGCACGACCGGACGTTCGTAAACGGGATTTCCGGACTTCGGGCTGACGCTCGCCCGCCAGCTTTCCATCAGGAACGGCTGAAGATCCGAGATCTCGTCTTCGAACTCGGTAGCGGTGTTGCCGCGCAGGGCGGCCTCGTGCCAAATCATGGTGCTGGCGCTCACCGAGGACTTGACCCTGAGCCAGGGCGCCTCGGAATAATACATATTGGTAATGACAAAAACCGTCGCGGGATGGTCGGCGAGACGGTCCGGAATCTTTTCGAGCGTCAGGCGCACGTCTTCGAGGCTGATTTCCTTGCATGCGACGTAAAACGGCATGTGTGGAAATCGGCCGTGCATTTTTCGCATGGTGCGAGTGAGCACTGTGCCATCTCCGACTCCCGCATCGAAGACGCGCAGAGCCGGAGGGCGCGGATGGATATTGATCAATTCCTGGGCGACACGCCGGGCGACGACGCGCTTCTCGCTGCAGGTGTTCACGAAGAGAAGATATTTTTGGCGATTGTCGAAGAAGCGGAAGCTTCGCTGGCTTTCGTCTGTGACATCGCTGGCAGTTTGGGCTGCGACGGACATCGCTTCAATCCGAATTTATGGTGTCCAACTTAGGCGCAAGAGATATCGACAAGTCAAGTATTATCATAGAACGACAAAGTATTTCCCATAATACGTTAGCCCACTGCGTGGAATATATTCTATATTGCCCGTTGGGAACTATTGGGCGCCAGCCCATTTATATGAAGTTATGCAATTGAATGCTTGTTTGGGCAGCATTACTCTTATAGCCCGACCGCCATCACCTGCGTAGAGTCTTCCGCGGGCGACCCGAATCGATCGCACAAGCCGATCGGCTAAGGCCGATCGGCCGTGTCAGGCTTTCGATCTCCGCCGCGACTGCTCCCAGGCCATCATGCTTTGCCCGACGCGTCTTATAAGGACGCTGCTTACGAAGCCGAGAAGCCCTAGCGTGAACATGTACATTACGACCTGATCATACTGAAAAAGCGCGGCTGCCTGATAGATGTAATATCCGAGCCCTTGCTGTCCGGCGATGATCTCACCGGCCACCAATGACATCCATGCAAGCCCCATCGCGATTTGCAGTCCGGTGAAAATATCAGGCAAGGAGCCAGGAATCACGACGTCCCGCAAAATGTCGATCGGGCCGGCTCCTAGGCATTTTGCGGCGAGAAAGAATTTTTTGTCTATCGAATGGACCCCGAGAATCGTGTTCATGATCGTCGCGAAAAAGGCCGCGATGAAAGTGACGTAGACGACCGGAAGCTCCGTCCCGGGCAAGACGATGATGGCTAAGGGTATCCAGCTCAGCGGCGGGATGGGCCTGAAAATCTCGACGAGCGGAAAGGTGAAATTGAAGAAGAGCGTGCTCCACCCCATGAGCAGGCCGATGCTCACCCCGAGCCCGATAGCGGCAAAGAAGGCGGCGTAGGTCCTGGCGACGCTGTACAAGATATCTACGTAATAATCCGGAGAGAAAAGCGAGCGCGTCGCGTGCGGATTGAACCAGTCGACGACCACCGTCAGCGGGTTTGGTATCTTTTCAAACCTCGGCAGTTTCAATACCGCCGTGAGAACATACCAGGTGACGAAAAATAGGGTCAGCCCGAGCAATCCACGCCAGAAAGCGGCGCTTGTCGCCGCTTTCTGGATCTTCTCAAGGCCAAATGATCCGGCTTCGGCCACGGTTTATTTCCTGAAGGCGCTTTCGGGCTGGCCTTTTATGGTTCCGAGCGGGAACGTGAAGCCGAGCTCACTCGCCGCTTCCTTGACGAGCTTGTCGTAGACGGCGCCTTCCGGCAGCTTGTCCGTTTTGAGGACGCCTCTCTGATTGAGGAACTTCACGTTGAAGTCGATAAACTTGAGGACGTCCGGACTGAACGAGGCCTGCGCGATCGTGTTGACCGGCTTTCCACCGAACTTTGGATCGTATTGGCCATAGATGGATTTCCAGATCGTCATCGTCGAGAAGCCCGGCAGCTCGGCACCCAGGTATTTGACGGTCTCGTAAGGGTTCGTGAGCATGAATTTGAGGGCCTCCAGGTCGGCCTTGACCCAACCCTTGGCCGCCTCAGCGTGGTTGTCGATGAAGTCCTTCCTCATGATGATGAAGGAGGCGTCTTCGACGCCGTAGATCGAGCCCGTAGCCACTATCTTACCGATCTTCTGGTCCACAATCTGAGACGTGTGAGGCTGGAAGGCCTGAACCGCATCCACCTTGTTGGCCATGAGCGAGGTCTTGATGATGGTGGGAGCGAGATAAGCGACGTTGGCCTTGGCGCCCGACTTCTCCAGCAGCGCCGCGACCATTCTGTCGCCGCAGGAGCCTTTGCCCGAAACGCCGATCGTCTTGCCGTTCAGCCATTTCGTGAACTCGCGGAAGTCGGCGAAGTCCGGCGCGGATTTCGAGACCAATATGAACCCGCACATCTGTCCCGTAGGTGAAAAGAGGTTGCATTCCACCATGCGGATGTCAGCGATGTCCCGCTTGGTCGTGGAGACCATGGCGGGGGTATCGCCGAGATAGCCGATCTGGTTTTTGTTGGCGAGGAGGTTCGTAACGATGGGCGGCCCGACGATCTGGGCGTCCCAGCTGACTTTGCTGCCTTTCGGAAGGTACTTTTTCCAGAGCTCGCGGTGTTTCACCACGACGCCCGAAGCCCCGCCTTCCCAGGTCGGGAAGAACCCGACCGTGATGTCCACGGGGTCGCCTGCGGGCGGGGTCGCCGCGAGGGCCGTTTCGGGCCTGGTTAGGGATGCAATAAACGCAGATATGCTGGGCATCGTGATGCCCAGTGCGAGCACGCGTTTGACGAAGCTTCGCCGGTCCAAACTGCCTTTGGCGTGTGCGTCGATCAGGTCATCCAATTCATCGCGAATGTGACGGATTTGCATTTCTCGTTTCCTCCCCTCCGGCTTCAATATCCGGTTTGTTTGCGCGCTTGAAGACAGAACGTAGGTAAGATCCGTCCCATCTCCTGCGTGTTCTCAAGTCCCGATTAGACCGGTGTCATCCTTTCTTTTTGTTGTTGCTAACGTATGCCTTGCTGCTGTTATTGCATGCAGCCTTCGCCAACGGCAGACCATTCATGCCGGCAGAAAGTCAATAAGATCAGGCTCTTTCAGGGACAAGCAACACAACTTTTGCGTTATCTGCGGCTTGGCGCAATTCCGTTCCCGCAGGCCGCGCAGCCGCATGCCCCCTTGCCTTTATTGCGCGTCGGATTCATACACGTTGCCGGTTTCATCGTCGGAGTTCGACTTGAATAAACCCCTCTGCCTCATCTATCATTCAGCCTAAAGGGACACCGCGGCGCGTTTCAATAGGGAACGTTACCGCCGTAGGGAAGGGATGTTCCTCTGACTCTCCGGCTATTCCCGCTAGTCGTCGGGAACGGAACGGGAGCTAAGATTGAGGGAGGCTATGGCGCCCAAGTCTCTACGCGAGCCGTGGGTTAGCTTCGCGATACCGATGGCGATCGCGGGCGCATCGGCGCTCGTTGCCCCATCGGTGACGCCTTACGGGTTGGCGTTCGGCGGTTCGATGCTGGCCGTATGGGGAGCTATGCGCGCGGGAGCGCTTTCAAACCGCCTGCGCGATACGGAAGCAGCGCTTCGTCTCGAAATGATGACGCACCGCGAGCTTCAGCGGACCATTGCCGACCAACGCCAGCGCCTCAATATCATCATCGAGTCGGAGCCGGAATGCGTAAAAATCCAGGCGGCCGACGGCACGATCCTCGACATGAATCCCGCCGGACTGGCCATCATCGATGCGCAATGCCGGGAAGAGATCGTCGGCAAAGCCGCATACGGCTACATCGCGCGTGAGCACCGAGCAAAATACGCCGAAATGACGAAGCGTGTCTTCGAGGGCGAGACGGCGACGCTCGAGTTCAGGCTTGTCGGATTCAAGGGGAGGGAGCGCTGGATGGAATCGCATGCGGTTCCTCTGCGCGAGCCTAACGGCTCCGTTTCTGCAATGTTCGCCATCACCCGGGACGTAACTGACCGCAGGCACGCAGAAGAGATCCAGCGCCAGCATCGAACCGTTGTCGCGCATACGCTGCGCACGCTTTCCATGGCGGAGATGGCAACGACGATCGCACACGAATTGAACCAGCCGCTGACCGAAATCGTGAATTATTCGCGCGGCGCGATCCGCCGCCTCAAGTCGACCAACGGATCCACGGATCAGGTGATTGATTCACTGACGATCGTTTCGGGAGAGGCCGAACGGGCGGCGAATATCCTGCGTAACATTCGCAATTTTCTGCGAAAGCAGCCGACACGGAGCGCGAAGACAGACATCAACGACGTCGTCCAGGATTTGCTGACCATCATGCAGCCGGAACTGCGTCACGTTGGAATTCGGCTGAATGTCGCGCTGGCGCCCAGCCTGCAGATGGTCGACATCGTGTCGGTGGAGATCGAGCAGGTGATCCTCAATCTTGCTCGTAATGCGATCGAGGCCATGACTTGCGCGACGGAACGTCAGAAGGAGCTCGCCATCGTCACACGGGAGGGCCGCGCAAAGGGTGTCGAAGTCGTGATCAGCGACACCGGGCCCGGATTGCCGCCGACCGAGCTAGGCGATGTGTTCGATCCCTTCTTCACGACGAAGGCTGACGGTCTCGGCATGGGGCTCGCCATTACCCAGTCGATCATCGAAGCCCATGGCGGTGAAATTTGGGTTGAAAGGACGTCGAGCCTTGGCACAACGATCATCTTCTGTCTCCCACCGGCCACAGTCTGACCCGCAGAGCGTCGCGCCGACGGTCTTCATCGTCGATGACGATGTTCGCGTCGCAAAATCGCTGAAGTGGCTCATCGAATCCGTCGGGCTGAAAGCCGAAATTTTCTCGAGCGCAGGTGAGTTCCTGACGAATTTTCCGCGGGGGCGCCCCGGCTGTCTCGTGGTCGACGTGCGCATGCCCGCGATGAGCGGGCTTGGATTGCAGGAGCAGCTGAAACTGCTCGGCTCGACCCTGCCGATCATCTTCATGACCGGCCACGGCAGTGTGCAAACCGCAGTGCGCGCGCTTCAAAACGGCGCCACCGATTTTCTGGAAAAGCCGTTTGACGACCAGCGCATGCTCGACCTAGTGCAAAGGGCGATAAGCTTGGACGTGGAGCGGCGTCGCCAGGCGGCGGCGCAAGCTGAGGCGGCCGCGCGCTACGAAACGCTCAGTACGCGCGAGCGCGAAGTACTCGAGCAATTGGTCGACGGCCGCACGAATAAGGCGATCGCCCGCAATCTTGGCCTTTCGTCCAAGACTGTCGAAGCCTACCGCGCCAATGTGATGACCAAGATGGGCGTTTCAACGCTGCCGCACCTGGTCAAGGTGGCGCTCGATTTGCGCGTGCAACTGGGAACATCGCCGAGCCGCGCTCCGACTCCTGGCTAAATCCGCGTAGTGACGCTGGAAACTCCTGCTGCACCAGGGGAATCATCCCGGGTGCGCGCGCCGTCAAAAATCCTATAGAGATACAACTGCGTAGCGGGCTGACCAGTGCGCAGACTGTGAACGGCGAGCATCCAAGGATGCTCGTTCGGTGTTTGATGCCCAGCCCTTTTGATAAAGAGGGCCGGTCGAAGCCGCGATCGGGTTTGACAGCTAGGACAGATGGGAGTGGCGATGGCCAAAGAGAAGCAGTTCGGCTTCGGAACACAGGCGGTTCACGCGGGGCAGCGTCCGGATCCAGTGACCGGTTCGCGCGCGGTGCCGATCTACCAAACGAGCGCGTATATCTTCGAGGACTCCGATCAGGCGGCGAATCTGTTCGCCTTACAGCGGTTCGGAAACATCTATTCCCGCATCATGAACCCGACGGTCGCGGTGTTCGAAGAGCGCGTCGCCGCGCTTGAAAACGGCATCGGGGCTGTTGCAACCGCATCGGGGCAGGCGGCCCAACACATCGCGCTTTTCTCGCTCATGGAGGGCGGCGACGAGTTCATCGCCTCCAGCACGCTCTATGGCGGCACCGTCAACCAGTTCGATGTCACCTTTCGCAAGGTTGGCATCAATCCGGTATTCGTCAACATCAGCGACCACGACGCCATCCGTCGTGCGATCACACCGAAGACGAAGTGCATTTTTGCCGAGACGCTTGGGAATCCCAAGATTGATGTGCTGGACATCGAGGCAGTGAGCGCCATCGCCCACGAAAACGGCATTCCGCTCGTCGTCGATAACACGTTTGCGAGCCCCTATTGCTGCCGGCCGCTCGACTGGGGCGCGGACATCGTCTTGCACTCGGCCACCAAGTTCATCTGCGGTCACGGCACCACCATGGGCGGCGTGATCGTCGATTCCGGCCGTTTCCCCTGGGACAACGGCAACTTCCCCGGCATGACCGAGCCGTCCAAGGGCTATCACGATTTGCGATTCTACGAGTATTTCGGGGACCTGGGTTGGCTGTTGAAGGCGCGCGGCGAAATGCTCAGGGACTACGGTCCCTGCCAAAGCCCTTTCAACGCCTTCCTGCTGCTTCAAGGGCTTGAAACGCTTCACGTGCGGATGGAGCGCCACGTCGCCAACGCGCGCCAGGTCGCCGAGTATCTCAAGAATCACGAGGCCGTCACTTGGGTGAACTATCCCGGCTTCTCGGACAGCTCCTATTACGATCTCTGCCAGAAATATCTTTCGGGCAAGCCGGGAGCGATCTTCACCTTCGGCATCAAGGGCGGGCGCGAGGCCGGCAAAAAGCTCATCGAGAACATGCAGATTTTCTCGCATCTCGCAAACGTGGGCGACTGCAAGAGTCTCATCATCCACCCGGCGACGACCACGCACCAGCAGCTGACGGACGACGAGCTCACAGCTTGCGGCATCGGCCCGGACATGATCCGAGTATCGATCGGGATCGAGGATATCGACGACATTTTGTGGGATCTGGGGCAAGGCCTGGAGAAATCCCAGGAAGCCGCTCCCAGTGTCGTCGCCGACATGGCTGCAATGGCCTCCGCGGACGAGCGGGAGCCCGGCGGGCACAGTCTGCTCAGCAAGGCGTTCGGCGCGCCGTTCCAAAAATAGGGGCAGAAAGAATGGCTGTAGGGGATCGCACCCAATTCGGCGGAACCGCCTATGACCGGCTTCGTATTCTTACGAACTGCCGTACCATCGCGATGGTCGGCCTGTCGGCGAACCCGTATCATCCCAGCGCATTTGCGGCGATCTATCTTGCCGCCAACGGCTATAAGATCATTCCAGTCAATCCAAGTCATGCCGGGAAGACCATCCTTGGCGGGCGCGTCTATGGCCGCGTCGACGAGATCGAGCAGCCGGTCGACATCGTCGACGTCTTTCGGCCCGCCGCTGAGGTGCCGGAAATCGCTCGCCAGGCTGTAAAGATCAAGGCCAAGGTGTTGTGGCTCCAGCTCGGCATCATCAGCGAGGAGGGAGCGAAAATCGCGCGCGAGGGCGGGCTCGAAGTGGTCATGGACCGCTGCTGCAAGATCGAGCATGCGCGCTTCTTCGGCGGTCTTCGCACCATCGGCCTCAATACCGGTGTACTCACCTCGCGCTTGGCATTGAAGGTTGCGGGATAGCGCCTGCTCGGCGCGGCAGCTCGAAGCTTATGACGGCGCGTCGATCCGGCGGCGCGGATTTAATCTTCCCTAGTCGCGAACGGTTCGGTAAATATAAACCGAACGTGCGGTCCGCATCGCGCGGCCGCGCGAATCCAACGGAGAGGCTCATGCTGTCGGAAAAGCAGCCTGCTACCGTCATCAAGGATTGCGTCGGCGTCGGCCGCGCGCAGGCGGTATGGGACTTCACGACGGGCGATTTAAGGCGCTTCTGCGACCGCCTGGACCTCGTGATCGATGCGCTCGAGCAGTTCCAGCAGCAGGATATTGCGACCGACTTCGTCGTGATTCTGCACGCTCACGCGACCCAGTTTGCCGCGCGCACCCTGTCCGGCACGAAGTTCAAGGATCCGGAGCCACCGGATTTCGCCACGGCCCATGCGCTTCTGCGGCGTTTCGTCGGCCTCGGGGGGCGCGTCGAGGTCTGCGGGATCGCCATGGAGCGTTGCGGCATTACGGTGGAGAACCTGATCGATTGCGTGGTGATCGAGCGCAACGTGTTCGTCAATTCGGTCGCGCTGCAAAGCCGCGGCTATGCCTATATGCCGGTTTCCTGACGGACTTCGGACCGGTTCCGCCGCAACGTCGGGGTGAAGCCGCACGCCGGCGAAAGGCGCGCGCTTGCGGTGGACCCCGGATCTTCCCTATTACGCCAGAGTGCGATCGCGTTAGATTGAATCAGAGCGCATCCCTAACATTTTGCATGCGCATGATCTTGTCCGAAAACCGGTTCCCACTTTTCGGATCATGCGCTAAGAACCGGCAACAGTATCGAATTCAGACACGCCTTCGGAACCGAACGCCCACTTCGCCTCCTCGACGAGCAGCTCCATCGCGTGACTGTGCAGATCGAAATATTTCTTACTGGCCATCATGCTGAAATGACGCGGCCTCGGCAGGTCGATCGGGAGCACTTCTTTCACGCGTGCGGGCCTGTGGGTCAGCAGCACCAGGGTGTCGGCCATAAAAATGGCTTCTTCGAGCTCGTGCGTCACGAACAGCGTCGTCAGGCCCGTTTCCTCGAAGAGTTTCAGATAAAACTCCTGCATCAGCTCCTTGGTCATGGCGTCGAGCCCCCGGAATGGCTCGTCCAGGATCATGAGCTTGGGATCGTTAATGAGCGCACGGGCCAGTTCCGTCCGGCGCTGCATGCCGCCCGAGAGCTGCGAGGGATAGCGGTCCCGGAACTCGTAAAGCCCGACCTTCGACAGTATTTGCCTCGCCTTTTCCTCCGTCTCGCGCGGCGACCGGCCCTTGACCTTGCAGCCAAAGACTACGTTTCCGTATACGGTCATCCAGGGAAAAAGCGTCGTCTCTTGAAACACGACCAGCCGATCGGAACCGGGTCCCGTGACGGGGGAGCCCTCCAGCGTGATGGAACCGCTCTCGGGTGACTCGTAGCCGGCAATCAGATTAATGAGGGTGCTTTTACCGCAGCCGGAGGGGCCGATGACCGTACACAACTCGCCGCGGGCTATGCTGAACGAGCAGTTTTCCAGGCAGACTTGGCGCTCTTCCCCTTCGCCAAAGCTTTTCGTGACGTCGGCGACGGACAACAGCAGACCTTGATCTGCGCCTCCGTTGCCGGCGTGCTGCGCAGCAGCGACATCAGTCATTTTTCCTAAACCCTCTTCTGCCAAGGCATGCAGCGCTGGCCGACCGCCCGCACCAGGCCGCTGCAGAGGTAGCCGGCCAGGCCGATGCTCGCCATGCCCACGATGATGAGCGGAATGTTGCCGTTGGTATACGCTTCCCATGTCATGCGGCCGAGGCCGGTGTGGCCCGCGATCATCTCGGCGGCGATCAGAACGTTCCAGGCGACGCCGATGCCGACGGTCATCCCCGTCACGATCGACGGCAAAGCGCCGGGCAGCATGATTTTCCAGAAGATATCGCTCGGTTTCGCCCCAAGTGACAGGGCTGCTCTCTTGAACGACTGGTCGATGCTCGTGACCCCCTGCATCACGTTGAGCACGATCACGAAAAACGGCCCGATGAAGGTAAGGGCATAAATCGAGAGTTCTTCCGTGGGCCAGAACAATATGGCCAAGGGTATCCATGCGATCGGCGGTATGGGACGCACGAGCTCGAATACGGGAAACGCCATCTGCTTGAAGGGCCTGCTCATACCCATGAAGAGCCCGAGCGGAATGCCGACCACCTGCGCGATGATGAAGCTGACGAAGATTCTCTTAATGCTGTCGACCCAGTTAATCCAATACCCCGTCGTCACGGCGACGTCCGTGAAGTTCCGCCAGACGTCGCCCGGGTAGGGGAGGTTGGACAGGTAAGGAACCCGCAGGGCCACGACGGCCTGCCACAGCGCCACAAATGCAATTAGAGTAGAAATTCCTTCCAGCGTCTTCAGGCTCAACGCGTTTCTGACATAGGTCGAGACCGTGCCCCCCACGTTCGGACCCTTCATCTTCAGCGTGGTCGAGCTCACTAAGCCATTTCCCTTTCGCCGGACTGAAATGCCTTGAGCGCCTCTTCGTGCACGACACCGAGCAGGGACTCTTTGATCTTCCTGAATTGCTCGGAATCCGCCAGGTCTCTCGTCCGCGGGCGGGGCAGGCCAACCTCAAGCATGGTTTTGACGCGTGCCGGCCGCGTCGTCATCACGACGACCTTGTCGGCAAGGAAGATCGCCTCGTCCAGGTCGTGGGTGATGAACATCGTCGTGCGCGGGCTGTCGTCGTAGAGCTCCAGCAGGAACTGGTGCATCACGCTCTTTGCGACCGCGTCGAGGGCCCTGAACGGCTCATCCAACAGCATGACCGTCGGCTGGTTGATGAGCGCGCGCAATATCTCGACTCGGCGTTGCATGCCGGAAGAGACTTCATCGGGATATTTGTCTTGGATGCCTTCGAGCCCGACCTTCTTGAGGAGCCCAAGCGCGATTTTTTCCGCGTCTTGCCGGCTCATCCGCTTCTGTCTGACCGGGCCGTAGATGATGTTCTCCATCAACGTCTTCCATGGAAACAGCGCGCCATTCTGGAACACCACCACGCGGTCCGGACCAGGCCGGATTTGCTTTTTTCCCGACGCGATGACCTCGCCGTCGAACAGGACTGCTCCCGAACTGATGGTGTCGAAACCCGCGATGGCGTTGAGAAGCGTCGTCTTTCCGCAGCCAGAAGGCCCGACGATAGCGACGAATTGCCCCGCCTCGATGTCCAACGAGCAGTTATCGACCGCTGTAAGGCCGCCACCTGAAGTTTCGTAGACTTTCGACACCCTCTTGATAGAGATACTTCCTCGCAGGGAGGATGAGGGCTTGGTCACACTGGCAGTCTGCTGCATTGCAATACTCGAGGCGTAGCCAATTTCATAAGCGTCTTTCGAACCTAAGTCTAAACAAGGGCTTTGCCTTGGTGCAACCGGGACATTCCCACTATTCAGTCTGGCTCAAGTTCTACAGCGACGATTTCCTCTTATATTCAAGCGGGTTGATGCCCCAGTCCTCGTCGAAAGATCGATTGAAGACGCAAGGAATTTCCAGCTCGCCATCGGTCCGGGTGGCGAGGCATTCAGGGAGCCGGCAAAGAGGCCGAGGAAAAGTGAGGGAAAATTGACGCCACTCCGGCGAAGACGATCAATAATCAAAAATGGGATGCGGACAGGATCGCAATGGATTCATCGTCCTCTGTTATTTTGTGCAAGAACACAGCCGAACAAGACGCCGCACCCACGTTGTCATCAGTCAATTGAGAGTTGGCAGCAAGCATTCATCGGTTGCTTGAAGTGCGCGATGTCGGTTCCTGGCCCATCGCGATGTTTCGCGGCGACGCAACAAGTTGGTCGCTTTTGGAGCGAAACAGACGTCTTCCAACTGCGCCAGTTTGACTGATGGCCCTCGATCACACTGTTGGTATAGGGCGTCTTATACGAACTGGCATCACTTGAGCAGCCCCGAAATCCATGGCCAAACGTCACCTTCGGCTGGTCGCGCCAGCCGCCGTAAATCGAACAGTCACCCCGAAGCGGGCCCCCAACGCCGACCTGCGGACCCGCGAGTACCTGACTAAGGCCGAGGTCGAGTGGCTCATGAACGCGGCCAAGGGCAACTGCTGGGGTTACCGGGACGCCACCATGATCCTGGTGGCCTACAGGCACGGCCTCAGAGCCTCAGAGCTCGTGGACTTACCTTGGGGACCAGATCGAGTTCGGGAAGGCCTCCCTGCACGTCCGCAGGGTCAAGCAGGGCACCCCGAGCACGCATCCGAATCCTCGGCGACGAATTACGCGCTCTGCGGCGGCTGCAGCGCGAGCAGGAGCCCAAGTCGCCCTATGTGTTCACTTCGGAGTGCGGGGGACCGTTCTGCACCGCCGGCTTCGCTCGCATGGTCGAGCGGGCGGGCAGGGCGGCCAAGCTGGCCTTCAAGGCGCACCCGCACATGCTGCGGCACGCCTGCGGGTACGCGCTGGCTAACAAAGGGCACGATACGAGGGCGCTACAGGCGTATCTCGGCCACCGCAACATCCAGCACGCAGTGCGCTATACAGAGCTGTCGTCGACACGCTTAAAGGATTTGTGGCGAACCTGACATTTGGGCCATGCCGTCAGCCGGAACCCTTACTCTCATCCCGATCGTTGATATTCGAGACGGCGGGCCCGTTCACCATGCCACCCTCGAACATGCGCGGGCCCGTGCCCTGCGCGACGAATGCGTTGGCTGGTTGCCGTCCGCTGCTACGGCCCTCCTGCCGGTCATGGACCTGGTTACGCGCCGCTGGCTTTTGCGATCACCTTCGCCTTATGCCGCCGAAATCCGCGCTATCGCCGCCAAACTCTGCTTTCCGGGCGTCTGGTTCCTAAACGGCTGTTATCAGTGGGGGTGTACCGCGCTCGCGCGCCAACAAGATGGTGCGCCATGGCTTGCGCGGACGCTCGATTGGCCGTTCCCTGGTCTCGGCCGTCACGTGGTGATAACGCGTCAGCGGGGTACCGCTGGTGATTTCTATAATGTGACGTGGGCAGGCTACGTCGGCGTTCTGACGGCGTCGGCGCCTGGACGATTTGCAGCCTGCCTCAACCAAGCCCCGATGCGACGCCGCACGCGCCAGCCCTGGCTCAGGCCATACGACATTGCGCTGAACGCGCTTGAGACATGGGCAATTCCCTTCATTCCACCTGACCATCTGCTGCGCGAAGTGTTTGAGACCTGCAAGACCTTCGGCGAAGCCAAGCATCGCCTAGAGACGGCACCAATCGCGCGCCCTGCAATCTACGCATTGGTGGGCTGCGAGTATGGCGAACGCTGCGTCATCGAGCGCACGCATGGCGGCTCTTCCAGCCGCGACCATGATACGGCGTCCGCTAACGACTGGCTACAAAACCAGCCAACTTGGGAAGCACGGGTAGGCGCAGAAGTTTTCTTTAAGCGTACTTTCGATGAAGCGGCTGACAACAGTCGCGCGAGAGGTGAGCATCTGCTCGCTTGGCCTGGGAAATTTGGTGTGACATTCGAGTGGGTATCGGCGCCAGTGTTTAATTCTCAAACGCGGCTCGCGGTTGAGATGTGTCCTGCCACTGGGGTACTTCGGGCGCTCGGCTATGAGCGAAGTTCCGGACAGGAACTGCCGAACCCGGTAACAATGACCTGGCAAACAGCCGCAGCGCCATGAGGGCGATTGGAACGCTCGGTGCGCAGCGGCTGGTAACCTCCGATAATTGATGGGGTGGATGCCCCCTCAGCGGCATCGAGTTGTGCCAAAAGGGCGGTTCATCAAGAAGCGCCACAACGGAAGGCCATCCATGGATAAGATTAGCACGATCGGCATCGACATCGCCAAGAACGTCTTTCAGGTCCACGCCACCGGGCCGGACGGTGGAACCGTCCTGTGCCGCCGGCTGCGGCGCGACAACGTGGCGAAGTTCTTCGCCTCGATCCCGCCCTGCTTAGTCGGCATCGAGGCCTGCGGAACGTCGCACCACTGGGCACGCGAGATCGCGGCCTTTGGGCACGACGTGAGGCTCATGCCGCCGCGCTACGTGCGGCCCTATATCAAGCGCAACAAGAACGACGCGGCCGACGCGGAGGCGATCTGCGAGGCGGTCCGTCGACCCAACATGCGCTTCGTTCCGGTCAAGACCACGAAGCAGCAGGCCGTGTTGATCGAGCACGCGGTGCGGGATCTGCTGGTGTACCAGCGCACCCAGTTGGTCAACGCCCTGCGGGGGCACCTGGCCGAGTTCGGCATTGTTGCGCCGCAGGGGCTGCACCGGGTCAGGGAGCTGACGGCAATCGTCGACGGCAGCGACGTCCGCCTTCCGGACGCCGCACGCGCCGCCCTGCGGTTCGTCCTCGACGAACTCGCCGGCGTCGACGCACGCATCGCGGCGATTGAGGCCGGCATCGCCAAGTCCGCCAAGGCGGACCAGACCGCCAAGCGCCTCATGACCATCCCGGGGATCGGTCCGATCATCGCGTCGCGTCTGGTGGCGACGGTCGCCGACCCTGGCGTGTTCCGCTCCGGCCGCGACCTCGCGGCCTTCATCGGGCTCGTGCCGAGACAGCATTCGACCGGCGGCAAGGCCCGCCTCGGGCGCATCACCAAGCAGGGGAACGGCGCGCTGCGCCGCCTGTTCATCAACGGCGCCATGGCGGCGATGCGCCAATCCAAGGTGCTGAGCGCCGACCCGTGGCTGCTGCGCCTGCGCGGCCGCAAGCCGCCATTGGTCGTCGCCGTGGCGCTCGCCAACAAAATGGCGCGCGCCGCCTGGGCGGTCATGACCCGCGAGGATGATTGGCGGTCGCGGCCGGGCGAAGCCGCGACCGCCTGAGCGAGGTGCAGGACTTCGTGTTGCGAGGACAGAACCGAAACTGATGGACGAAGATGAGGTCGGTCGACCCGACGGACCGGGTCAAACCTGGGATAATGACTGGGCTTCGAGCCCGGCTAATTGATGAGGCCCCGGTCCGCGGATTCCATCAAGGCCAGCGGTCATGTCGACCGCACCAACAGGCCGGACACATGTGCGCAAGCGATCCGACCGTCGACGTTCAACAGGTTCGAAAAAAGTCCTTGCTACTCGGGGGCCATCCACACATTGTCATTATCGGCGGCAATGGCCCAATAAACTCGAAACACGCAAAGGGAATCCACACGCCGAGCCGATTGCCGCCCGACGCCCCAATTAACTGGAATGGTGCATGGCGAAGTGCACAGCTAAGCTAAGCGGCTGAGCGCCCTGCGGATGTTCTGCAGGTTCTTGTGCGCGTTCTGAAGCTCTTGCGGGCCTTCCGGCAGCTCGGGCAGGGAATGCGCGATCCTGTTCGGCAACACTGAAAGTTCGCCTCCCGTGCAGCGGGTCAGTGCGCTTTGCGATAGTACTCTCATTTGATCCTCCTTTTCGTTTCCGGCCGCGACCGCCGCGGCCTTGATGGCCTGACGACACGCGCCTTCGATCGGGGGCTGCACCCTGAGGCTGGAACGTGAGTGGAGGTGTCTGCTCAAAATCCCTTTGAGCGGACTTGCGGCGATGAGAGACGGCAAAGGCGCAAGGCACGGCCTTGCAGAACAAGGGCGCGCCGTAGCGCGGACGGAAATGAAGGGGAGGAGGAAATGATCTGGCCCTGCGCTGCATGCTTCGGTCGGCCGGGCTCTTGTAAACCGAACTGCCACTATGCCTGCTGGCCTAGCAGCATTTCGGCCATCCAGCTGCGATCCCTCGCGCGGGATTGCGAATTCAATTCGAAATGCGTCTAAGATCAACCAGTTCTTGCGCTTCGGGAAAACATGAACGAGTTGTGGAAAGTCATGTCACAGGTCTTCAAATCGCCAGTCCCGCTCGTATGCGGTGAGGTCGCGCTCTATTTCGCGATTTCATTGCAGCCCTTAGAGCTCCCCCCGACCGATGTTGATCCGCCCGGATGGGACCGTCGCGACGAGCTCTGGACCATCGATGAATTGCTGGGCCATTATCAAGCTGACAAGCGCGAGATCACGCTGTTCAATAGGGGCATCCGGCATGTGGCCGGCAAGCTTCAGGCCGATCCCGAGGTCGTCAAGTATCTCGTTCGCATTCATGAATATGCCCATGCCGTGTTCCACATCGGTGTCGATCGGACCACTTCCGCCAGGCTGGCCGAGGCGTATGTCAAAGGCAACCCGGCCTTGGAACGCGATACCGCATCCGCCCTGACCGCCGCTTACTCTTCCGTAGACACGTTTGTGCATGAGCAGATCGCGCAACTCGTTACGATACTTGCGCTTAAAGGGCTTGAACTCAAAGCTTCCGGCTGTGCGGCGAAGACGGCGTGCACGGCCTTAAGCCAAACCTTTGAAAAATTGATGCGGCGCCAGCCGCCGCAATACCGGCTTGACGGCCTCGCGCACCTTAAGCCGGACAAGCTACGCAACCGCCTGCGCGCCTTCATCAGCCTCACCAGAAGCGGCGACGTGCGGGCAACCCGGCGTAGCTGGGACACGCTCATGTTCTGGTAGATAGGCCCTGCCGCACAGTCCGTCCGGGCTTTCCGCGGCCGTCCGAATTGTTTGGCCGTCCGGTGGTCCATCTCCCCTCCGCGTTTCCTTTCGTCTGCTGACGCCAGCGTGGCCGGATGCGTTGTCCGGTCAATGCCCCGGCCGCACCAAGCGACCGTGGCGGGGCATGACCGCACCTGAGGATGATTTTTTATTAGCAGATTCAGAGGCGTACTGAAGTTCGACATGGGTGGCTTCGAGTCCCCGGCGGGCGTTACTCTATATGCGCCCAGCGCACAGCTAGGGCCAAGACCCAATAAAATTGTTGCTGTGTGAACCAGTTGCTGATTCGCTCTGGGTGTTTGATTCGGAGCGAGGCGATGCGATCCAATCTTTTCTGGCTCAGCGACGAACAGTGG